>CADCDY010000056.1 GCA_902800245.1 uncultured Prevotellaceae bacterium | reverse complement strand
CAATTTTGTGGAATATCTTTGGTACATTCCAAAATATTGTGTAATTTTGCACCCCCGGAAAAAAGAATTGTTAAACAAAAGATCGTTATGAAGATTAAATTTTTCTTTATTATTTGGTGTTTGTCCCTGCTGACGGTTCTCGAGGCGCAGGGCGAAAACGTGACGTTCCGTGTGCGCTCATGGGACGAAGTAAACAAACAGGTGGTGACCACCACCGACACAAAGGATGCCACCGTGCTCAGCGGTGAGCACGAGAACGACTGGATAGCCCTCGGCAACGGCTACTACGTGGTGAATTCCCATACGCAGTACAAGGTGCTCAACATCACTGGCAACGACGTACACCTCATCCTCTCGAACGGCGCTGAGCTCAATTGCGTACACGTGAAGCTGAAAGACGGCTACAAGCTTCACATTCACGACGTGTCCGACCAAAGCTCGGGCCAACTCATCGTGGATAATCATAAATTATATTATGGAAAAGCCGGTAAAAGAAAATATGGCAATGGTTCCTATACAACTACCCACGGCGTTTATCACACAGCAGCAGGCATCGGCACCGGCGGTTCCGAAGATGGTCCTATGGGCAGCCTCTATGTACACAGCGGAACGGTCAAAGTCAACCAAGGCGGATTAGGTGCTGCCATCGGTGGCGGTCTTGAGTGGGGCATCGGCATCAACAACGAGGTGACAATCTTCGGTGGTATTGTCGAAACTCACGTCTTTAGCGACAACTATTCCGGTGCTGGCATTGGCGGCGGCATGAAAGCCAATCAGGGTGGACCGATAAACATCTATGGCGGTACCGTGGTATCTATGATTGATGGAGATTGGCAATCATGCTCGCATGGTGCCGGCATCGGCGGCGGCGGATGGGACGGCAACGGCGGCACGGTGAATATCTGGGGCGGCCATGTCATTGCTATCGGCGGAAAAGATGGTTGCGGCATTGGCGGCGCCGACGGTGGCAAGGGTGGCACCGTAAATATCTACGGCGGCACGGTAGAAGCACGCGGTGGTGAGAAATGCTCGGCCATCGGTGGCTACAGAGGCGAGGACAAGGGCACCATCTCCTTTGCCGACAGCCTGAAGGTCACGGCCGGAACTGCAACACGTAAAGGGAGAGGCATTTATGAGCTCAACACCAATACTGAGCGTGTGTTCACCAACGCCGAGCGCGAGGCTGCATGCCAGTATCGTACATGGGCCAAGGTGGAAGCCTGCCCGCACACTGCGCCTTCCGACGGCAGCGACAAAACAGAGGCTATCTATTACACCATTGATGACGACAAATACCACACCAAGCATTGCCGCTACTGCAACGCTACATGGAAGGAAAGTCACTACGACGTGACCTGCGTCTGTGGCAAGAATTCAATTGTACAGATCGGCATCCATAATCCTGGAACAACAGAGAATACTTACGCAAAAGGCATTCTGAAAATCGTAGGTGCCGGCAAGCAGTTCACTATGCCTGCCTGCGAAGCGCCCGAGGGCTACGAGTTCAAAGGATGGGAGAAGGATCCCATAGAAAAGAATGAAAACAAATGGTGTCACACACCGGACGGCCTCGTTCAGCCACAGACATCGATAACCGCTGAAGCTGGCATGGGCTATGCCCAGTACTACGCCCGTTTCGCCAAAGTCTATACCACCTCATGGACATGGATAAGGACTGCCGGTGGCGCACAGGCAACGGTAACCATCCAACACAAAGGTGAAACCGTAGCATCGGAGACATCAGGCCCCTCAAATACTAACATGAACATCACCTCGGAATACCTGACGGAAACGATGACGGTAGATGACCAAGAGGAGGAAATCATCATCGGCACGCGTTACAACGCTACTTGCAACTGGACCAACTCCGACGGGCATACCTATGAATTTACCGACAGCTATGACGTCGTCGATGACCTGACCCTCCAGAACGCCAGCGCCAACACCGACAACACCGACAAAATCAGCTACAACATTTTATTTCCAGTGGAACACGCTTTGTCTGCCGTTTGACATCTACAGCTTCACCGGCACACCGCTTGAAGGCGCCACGGTGATGACGCTGGATGTGGAGGGTACGTATGACAATGAAGGTAACGCTGATGTGAATGGTACCAACAAGACCGGCTACAATCCCGCTACGGGCACGCTCTCGCTCTACTTCGAAAAGACCGACTGGATTGAGGCCGGCGTGCCTTATCTCGTGAAGTGGACATCGGGCTCTAATATCACCGACCCTGTGTTCAACAATTTCACCATCTTCAACGATGACCCCGACGAGACGAAGCTTGTCAGTGAGGACGGCAAGGTGACCTTCATCGGCAACTATGACCCCGTAGTGCTCAAACAAGCTCTACTGGCCCAGTGCCGACAAGACCGTCAATGCCTTCCGCGCCATTTTCAAGGTCGACACCAGCATTGCCAGCCAAGTACGTTCCTTCGAGATGAACTTCGACGGAGACACCGTTACCGGCATTGTCACCATTGGGCAGGAAAAAGGCAACAACAGTGCCGACCGCTGGTACGACCTGCAGGGCCGCCAGATTTCAAATAGTAAATTGTCAAAGGGTCTCTACATCCACAATGGACAAGTAGTCGTGGTTAAGTGATTATTGATAAAGAATGGTAATTTCTCAAACAGAAAAGAATATGAAAAAACAATATATAAAACCCGACGTAGTAGTACTCGAGCTGAAATACAGCGGCATTATCTGTACCAGTCTGTATGAATCGCTGGATAGCAATCTGATGATAGACGACTTAGTCATCCCTCAAAGCGACTATGGCTTAGACATTGACGTTCGTTAGCAAAAAAGCCCTGGTATCATGTTGGTGCCAGGGCTTTTTTTTGTCTATCCGTCATTTGACGCTGCAGATGGCCTATTTCGCGTAGAACTGCTCTATCAGCTTGCCCATTTTTTCGATGTCGAAGAATTCGCCGGCTTCCAACTGGTAGTCGGGCTCTATACCGTCATCGATGTTCTGGCCTTTTAGGTTGTTCAGACGCGCACGATGGGTGGAGTATCGATAGCCGAAACCATCGGCAGAGGGGTTGTAGAGTACGCAGCACGAGCCGCCTCCCGACTTCATGCCGAGCAGGCAGATGCCGTAGTCTTTCAGCAGGGCGGGCAGCAAATTGCCACACGAGAAACTGTAAGAACTGATGAGCACGCCGATGTTCATATTCAGCTTTACGTCCTTGTCTTTCTCGTCGAACTTGCCGTCCAGATTGCGGTCTACTTCATACGAGCATTTCATTTTCTGGCCGGTCAGCACGTTTTCATAATACATGTCGGGCTTGTTGGCAAATATCGAGGTGATGAAAACCACGACGTCTGACGAACCGCCACCATTGGTCGATGTGTCGAGGATGAAGTTCTCGACCTCCGGGTCGTTCTGGGCCCGTTCGAGTGCGTCAACGAGAATGACCAGCCAGTCGTTAGGATATTGCTCGATGGTGGGCTTGGGGCCTTCGCCTTTGTAGAATTTGCGCCACCCGGAATCGTCACACATGAATGAGTCGAAATGACAATAGGCTGTATTGCCCGCCTTCACGTATCTCACGCCCTTGCCTATCTTCTCCTCGCGCAGTGAGTCCAGCTCTCTTGCAAGCGCTTTCTTGTCGGTCCTTGCCTGCTGAATAGGCAGGTATTCAGGACAGTAGCCATAGAATTCCTCCAACTTTGCCTTTCGAATCGGTTTCAGTTTCTGCGTGAAGCTGTTGAGCGTGTCCAGCTCGTTGATTGTCGTCAGGTCCGTATAAGTGTGTCCGCCGTCGAAGAGCAGACAGCTCAGCGTGGCAGTACCCGAGAAGAAGTCGTACATGTCCTTCGACTTCAGCAGCTCGCGCGTCATCTGACCAGCCTTGCTATAGTCCTGTAGCGCCTGGTCCAAACCCTTCTCCTTCATGCTCTTTTCCAACAGCGTGCGCCCGGGATAGCCAAAGAAGTTGGTAAGCGTAAAGCACAGGTTCTTGTAGCTATAGTCCACCATGTCGTCCGTACGAGTCTCCTTGAGCAGGGGCGTGATGAGAAACTCAGGGTAACCGGCATTCAGGCTGTAAGCACCATTTGGAGCCAACATGACCGTTTGTCCGTTGAAGTCTGCCATATGCATGTAGCCGTCTACGTACAGGTCGCTGATGGTTGCGAAGGGGAAGTACACGTTCGTGCCGTCCTCCCTGATGTCAATGCCGTATTTGCCGTAATCCAGCGTCACGTTCACCTGCTTTGGCGAAGCCTCCAGCGACTTCCACCTGATGATGGGCAGCGCGTCGTACGTCGTATTTGGCATTCCTTGTTGCACCATCCCCATCATATTGGTAAACGCCTCGTAATTGCTGCTCGTGAAGGTGTCTTTCTGCGTGTCCACCTCAGCCGTGGCGAACGGATTTGTCAGCACATACTTGCCATTGCCGACTTTCTGCACCTGAATGGTGGTGCCGGGATATATCATCTCCTGAAAACGGCTCACGCTGATGTAGGCTATGTTTGGCATGTCGTTGTAGAAGCGCAGCGTCACCGTGCCTAACGAAGCGTTCTGCGGGTCCACCACAGGATACAGGCGTTCTACATAGTCCTTTTCCTTCTCACCTCCACCGCCAGAACTTTCCTGGTCGTCTTTGTCGCTACACGAGGTCAATGTGAGGCCGCCCACCATTATCATCAGCAGCAGCCAAAGTGTTTTGTAATGTTTCATAGTTTATTCATTAAATTTTGCTGCAAATATACACATTATTTTTGAAAAACACTACAAATCGCGGCTAATTTGTAACAAAAAAAAGCCCACAGTGTACGCTGTGGGCTTTCCTTTGTCTATCCGTTAGGGCCTATTCTTTCAGCGAGTAGGTGATAGTCGTCACCACGCGCAACTTCTTGATATACGGCGTGTTCTGGTCGCGGTCTTCTATCTCGAACTGCCCCTGCCCAGCCGTCTGAATCGGGCCTAAGTCACAATTGAACGACGCATACTCATACTGCGGATTGCTGCTGTCGATGGCAACACCCTGCTTCAGCAGCTCTGCCTGCTTGAAGATGGCCTTGTTCACCTCCTGCACTTTGTTCGTAGCCACCGTAATCATTGTGGTCACGATGTAGCGGAAGTTCTTCTGGTTTTCACCCCATTCGCGAGCCTCCAAGTCGCTGATGGAAGGCGGGTTCACCGTGATTTCCTTCTCGTCCAGACCGTTCTGACGCAAGAACCGCTTGATCTTGTCCGTCTGCATGTTGATGTTCTCATAGAGCAACGGCAGGTCGTTACCCGTCACCTTCGTCCCGATGCTCCACGTCACCTTGTCGGCAGGCACTTCGCGCTCAGCCAGTCCCTTCACCGTCACCTTACGGTCCTTGTTGGCAAAATTGTCGATGCCAGCCTTCACAAACAATCCCAAAACTGCAATGCCCACAGCTATGAGGGCCGATGCAATAACACGATTTTCTTTCATACTTTTCTCGTTTTAAACGTTTGACGCTGCAAAAGTGAGAAAAAAATCTCATAACCCCATAAGGGAAACCCCTATTTCTGCAGGATGATTTCCCTATTAATCGTGGCTCATTTGTTACTTTTTTGCCAATTTCTTTCCGCGTTATAGATTTTGTAACTAAAAAAGCCCGTAGCGTTGCGTTGCGCTGCGAGCTTTCCTTTGTTAATCCGTTAAATCCGGTTTTAGACCGGCTCCCCGAATATGGGGTCAGGCCGGTTGATAAGCTTGTCTATATACTTGTTGTACACCTGGTCGGCCTCGGTGATGACGAAGGGTAGTTTCTTGGCGCTGAAATAGTTCTGCACCCATTTTGTAATAGCCTCGCCAGGCCAGTTCTCAATCCCCACACGACAACCCATATGACGAGCCAGTTTCTGGTCGATATACGTGCTAAGCACCTCATAGGCTACGGTATAATCACACTTGTATTTCTGCATATACGCATACAGGAACTCACCATAATATTTTGCCCTCAGACTGTCATCCATAAAAATCTTCCTCAGTCCTTTATGAATACGGCTGTATGCTTCATCGCTGGGTTTGGCATGAAACTGTGGCACGTTGCCCGCCAGCAGCATCTTCATGTTGATACCGTTCTTGTGGTGCCGCTGGTTCTCGCTGATCTTGTCACGGTCGTTTTTGTTAGCCAGTGCGTTAGCCTTGCAGTCAAACAGTTCGTAGGGAATAGCCGGTTCCTCTATCTCCTGACCAAGTGTTGGCACAAACCGGTCGCCCACGAAGGGCGACATGAAAGCCTCTATCTTCTTCGTTTCTATGTTTCGTACAATCCGGAAAGCCTCCGATCGCTCTATGAGTGCGGTCAGTTCCGAGTCCTGTTTAAACCCTAAAGCCTTGCGCAGTTCGTTGAACTGCTCTTTGCGGTAGGCCAGTGTAACGTCATCCATGTATTCGTAGGCCCCGTCGAAGAGGTATTTGATTTTGCCGATGTCCGTCCACGAGAGTTTCTTGGCCCTCCAGTGGCGGTTATAATTTCTGGCCGATGTCGCCGCCAGCGCGATGTCGTTCTTATGTCTCATACTTTCTATTCCTATATGTCGGTGTGCCCTTATATAGGCACACCCACCTATTTATTTCTTCATTCTTATCTATGTCATGATAGACCCCTATAGGTCTATCTATGACTATAGATGTGTCCCTATTTATAGGATAGGGACTATCGTATAGTCCTTATAAAGCAACTATCGGTAATCTCCGATTCTTCATATCCTTTTGCAAAAGAGATCTGTGGTCGTCCGAATTCAGCCTAAATTCGCCTTGAATTCTGCGTAAATTCGCCTCGAATTCTGCGTGCAAACTATCCGTATCCAGCCAACGCCTGTTCAACTCGGCCAGCGTAATCTTCCTGGCCTTATGGATTGTCTCCACCAGCCAGATATATTCCTTAAATAATATAGGTGTCGTCATATGCGTGGCGAAGGTACGAATAAGTGAGCAAAGAACCAAAGGAAAGTTCACTTTTTTTTGTCGAAGACATTTTTTTTGTTGAAAATTTGGCTATATGGAAATAAATGTGTAATTTTGCCCACGATATGAGATTACTATTAACCCTATTCGTACTATTTTTGAGCATAAACGCACAAGTTAAGGCTCAAAACATGAAAGTGATAAGCTTTCGACTGTTGGAGAAAGATCTGACAGCTATCCGTCATGACACCCAGAAGATTGACCAAAACGGTGAGACGGCAGTTCTTATCAAGGTTGTAACCCCCGAGAAGGGGTTCCGCTTCGACGGTGGTTCCTTGGGTATCGTTGCTGCCGAAGACCACGTTGGTGAGATTTGGCTTTATCTGCCCCGTCACGCCGTCAAGCTCACCATCATGCATCCTGACTACGGCGTGTTACGTGATTACTATTACCCTGTATCCGTTGAGGGAGGCAGGACTTACGAGATGCTGATAGATATCGGAACAGGCCGTTATGCTGATATCACTTCTGGTGTAGCTAAGGCCAATATCTTCGTCGATGGTGAGGATTGTGGCGTTTCGCCTGTTCGCAAATACCTGAACTATGGTCGTCATACCATCCGTGCTATGAAAGACCGTTTCGAAGGTGAAACCAATGCTGTCATAACCACCAGCCAAGATAAAAACAATACCAAACAGCAACTGATACATGTCGATATGGTGGATATGTCGAGCCATTATGGTGACGTGACTGTCACGGTTGATAATCGGGCAGACATCTTCCACAACGGACAACTGGTGGGTACTGGCGAATGGAGGACTCAGCTGCGCGAGGGCAACTACACCATCGAGACGCGCAAGGCCAACAGCGACCCTGCAATGACCTCGTTCACTGTTGTGGCCCAACGTCAGAATACTGTCAAGGCCAATGCCCCCACGCCTCATACTGGTTGGTTGCATGTTTACACTCGTCCTCGTAATGTGAAGATTACTCCCATTGACGTCAGCGAGACACAGACACTGCCAGTAGGCAACTATCAGTTGGAATTCACCCGTAAGGGCTTTGTCACCCAGAACATAGAATACACCGTGCGTCGTAATGAGACCACGCAAGATACCGTTACACTCCAGCGCGTCACTTATGTCAAGCCCTTGGCCTTCTACTTTGGCGGAGGCTTTACGCTGCGTTCGCTCTCTGGTGTCAGTGCGATGATTGGTGCTGTCTATCAGCGTCACGACATTCAGGCTTCCTATACTTTTGGGCTCTCAGAATCGGACATCGTTTATTGGGGTGGCGATATGAATACCGGTACGAAGTATAAGATGCAGTCTTTAGGCGTCAAGTACGGCTATCAGTTCCCATTGATGCGCCAGCTGGCCATCACGCCACAGTTGGGCTGGAATTACAACTTCCTTTCGGCCAATGCTGCACAGACGGGTAATGCCACCTATGGCGACAAAGCATCATCGCAGGCAGTGACCATTGGTGCCAAGTTGGTGGTTGTACCTGTGCAGCACCTCTACCTGTTTGTGGCTCCGGAATATATGTTTGCCCTTTCGAAGGACACCAACTTTAAGACGATAAGCGACCATAGCGATGTCAGTGGCGACGGTTTTGCCGTTCATGCAGGGCTATTGGTGAATTTCTAAATAGTTAAAGATGATAAAGCAATTAACGAGAATGAAGGAAAGAATACTATTTTTGTTTTGCACGCTGCTCCTTGTAGCCTGTGGCGGGGGCGGTGATGACGGAGGCGGAGGAACACCTTCGGGCGGTTCAGAATATCTGAATGTAAGCAATGTCGATATACCTGGTGGTAATACTACTGCCACGCTGATTATCAATGCCAGTCAAAATTGTGATTGGATCATTACTTGGAGCGAGCCGTGGATTCGCAGCATCAATCCCACCAAGGGGCGTGGTTCGCAGAATGCCACCATCACTGTCAGTCTGAATCCTTCATCGACAGCCACACGTACGGCTGTTGTCAGGGTGAGCAACACCAGTGGAAGCATTGTCCGTGATGTCACCGTCACTCAGTCGCCCAACACGGAATCATTGGAGTTGAGTATGTCGACCATGAATTTCACCAGTGCTGCCGGCAGTCAGGATGTCACCATCACCAGCAATACCCATTGGACCATTAGCGGTTCTGCCAGCTGGATGAGCCTGAATAAGACGGAGGGTGACGATAATGGCAGCGTACGGGTGACGGTAGAAGCCAATACCTCGAAAAGCGAACGTGAGGTCGTGTTGACCTTCCGAGGTTCTGGTGGCATAACGCAACAGTTGACTATCAAGCAAGAGGGCGACACCTCTACACAGAAACCTACTGTTGCAGGTCTGAATGTCAGGTACGACGATAAGACCAGTGCAGTAGTCAGCTTCAGCTATAGTTCTTCTGTTCCTGTGACAGAATATGGTGTATGCTACAACACGACGGGTCAGCCTACTATCAACGATACCCACCTGTCAGAGACGGGCAGCGCCACACAAGGCTCTGCTTCCTTCACGCTGACGAACTTGGCTTATGGCACCACCTATTACGTATGTGCTTACGTTGTCAGTGCCGCAGGCATTCAATATAGCGATCCCATATCGTTCACCACTGTCAACGACTGGCCAGGAGGTGACGATAACGTAACGCCAGGCATATAGCCGCAGCAAAACATGAAAGCTTTCATTTTGCGTTCGGCTCGCGCGTTCTTTGACATAGTGACACAAAGGAACTAATCGAAATCGGAAAGATTTCTGAGCAATTATTTGGATTTCTCATTATTAATACCTAACTTTGCGCCATTAAAGCATTCGTTATGGAAGATAAGAGATATCCTGAAATTGATGAGGAACAGAGCATTGGTATGTGCTGTGAGCCTGTTGCAGAGGTTGCAGCCCCTGTAAATGGTTCTGTCGATGGCATCACTGAAGTCCACGATTGGATTGACGATCTCGACTGGGACAAGTTCCCCAGTTTTGGTCCTTTCTCCGATGAAGAGGCTATTGCCAGAATAGACAAGTTCGAAGAAGAGTTGGCTAAGGGAGAAGTGAAATGGATTTCCTCTGATGAAGCATGGGAACAGCTATATTGTAAATATCCATGGCTAAGATAGACTGGACTGTTAAATTCTTAACGCAGTTAGATGCCAACATCGGATACGCTAGTTCGGAATTTGGTCGTTCTACTGCCATCAGGTGGGCTGAGGAGATTGCTGCTTTCGAAAAACGTGTAATGGTATATCCAACTTCGTATGCTCCAGAGAGCCTTTTACGTGGCAAGAAGGAATTATATAGATGCTGTCATCTGATGAATCGTCGTTTCAAAATCATCTACTATTATGATGAAGTTGAGGATATTGTCCACCTCATTGATATATGGGACTCAAAAGCCAACCCCAAGGCTTTGGTTAAACGCATTAAGTAAATCCCTTTTTCGATAAACTTCCTGATACTTCTGAGGGCCAACGTCCTCAGATTGTCTGTTGTGTCGCTATGCCCGAGAATAATATAATAAAGAAATGAATTGATAAACGAAATAAAAGAAGTAACAATATATCAAATGTAATATTTTACCCCAATGACGGAAGACAATGTGTCTCGAAATATATTTACTCAGATGATGAACTACGAACTAAAATATACAAAAATGGAGTATATACGAATAATTGTACTGAATATTTTATGGATGCTATTAGCGGTCCCAACTTTTGCCTATAACTTTGAAGTTGATGGATTATACTATAACATCATATCCGATAATGAGGTTGAAGTAACAAACAGAAATAATGAACAAGGTAGTTATTCTGGAGAATTGAACATACCAACGAATGTTACATCCAATGGTAAAAATTATGTAGTCACCAAAATTGGAAATTTTGCTTTCTATAATTGTAGTGGTCTTACAGGGTCTTTAACTATTCCCAATTCAGTGACAACTATTGGTGAGGCAGCTTTCTCTGGGTGTAGTGGTCTTACAAGTGTAACCATTGATAATAGTGTAAAAGAAATTGGCTCTGCTTCCTTCACGCTGACGAACTTGGCTTATGGCACCACCTATTACGTTTGTGCTTACGTCGTCAGTGCCGCAGGCATCCAGTATAGCGACCCCGTATCGTTCACCACTGTCAACGACTGGCCAGGAGGTGACGATAACGTAACGCCAGGCATATAACCGTGGCTCTGCGTTCTCACAACACAAAGAGGCTTGTATAACGAAGCCCCTATAATGGTTGAGGATAAATAATTACTAATTATTAAAAGCAGTTATTATGAATACGAACAGAGGATACAAAGCAAATATTCACGGAAGTTTACTCCATTTGTTAATGGCAATGTTTTTGTTATTCATCAATGGAAATCTTTTTGCCATCGATTTTGAGATAAACGGTATAAAATATTATACGAGTGCCTTGACAAATACAAATGTTAAAGTAACAGGAAAAACAAATAGCTATACTGGTGCAATTGTTATTCCAGAATCAGTATCTTATCAAGAGTATACTTATACTGTGACTACAATTGATGAAGATGCTTTCTATGGAAATACTGACATTACATCAATTGTTATTCCTCCCACAATTGATTATATTGACGAATCGGCATTTAGCAATTGTTCAAATCTTGATATCGTCTATATAACTAGTATCGAATCTTGGCTGAATATTGGATTTGATAATGCGCATTCTAATCCTTTAGAAAATGCGAGTCATTTGTATATAAATGGAAAAGAAGTAAATGATGTTGTTATTCCAGAAGGGATAACAACCATTAATGATTATGCATTTTATAGTTTTCGTGGAATTAAATCAGTATCATTGCCTAAAACACTTAAGTGGATATATTTAAGAGCCTTTTCAGATTGCGAAAATTTAGAACTTGTAGTATCAAAATGTTTTACGCCCCCTCATCTTGATACCGAATTTGGTAATCCATTTGGTGGAATATCTTCAAATGCGAAGTTGGTTGTACCCAAAGGTTCAAAAGAAGCATATTTAGCTATTCCTGCATGGAGTGCTAATTTTAAGGAAATAGTAGAAGAGACTGATAATTATAATCTATCAATGACTGCGACTGGAAATGGAAAAATTGTTTGCCCGAATGATATAATAGTTAGAAATGAAACAAAGGTGTTCCAATTTGAAGATGGAGGGGAATTCCTTTTTCAGGTGATAGCAGACGAAGGGTATACTTATGATTTATCAAATACGGCAACACAAGCCGGAGGTGGGTCTTCTCGAAATGGGAATAATTGGAAAATTAATGGTATCAAGAAAGACGCAAGCGTTACTGTAAAATTTAAGGAAAGCACTAAATATAATCTAACTATTAAATCAACAGGTAAAGGCTCAGTTTCCTTCGAAGGGACAACAGTTAGAGATAATACCTGCTCTTTCTCTGTCTATGCAGGAACAATTGCAACATTTACATTCACTCCAGATAATGGCTATAGGATTAAGAGCGTAAAAAAGAACAATACTGATGTAACCTCGTCTGTTTCAAACAGCACTTACACTATTATTAGTATCAGCAGTGACACCAATATTGAAGTGGAATTTGAGGCTGACTCACGAATAACCTTCGCAGACGCTAATGTGAAAGCTATATGTGTTGCTAATTGGGATACTGATGGAGATGGAGAGCTAAGTGAAGAAGAAGCAAAATCGGTTAGTGACATTGCCACAGTATTTAAACAAACTGAAATTGAGTCATTTGATGAACTGAAGTTCTTTTTAGGATTAACAAAAATTCCATCTGGTGCATTTGACAACTGTAAGAAACTTACTAGAATTCAAATACCCAATAATGTTACATCTATTGAAGGTTATACTTTCTATAATTGCCAAAGCCTGTCTTCTATCAGTATACCTAATGGCGTTCAGTCTATTGGAGCTGAGGCATTTCGCTATTGCTCAAGCCTCATTAATATCTTTTTTTCTGAGGGTTTAAAAACTATAGGGTCTCGTGCTTTTGATGGATGTAAAAATTTGTCAACGATTAGTTGTCCTGAGAGTCTTACTTTTATAGACCAAGCGGCGTTTGCATCTTCAGGCATTTCACATATTGATTTGTCTATAAATATGACCGCTATTTCATATCAAGCATTCTCTGGCTGTCAAAATCTATCTTCTATAACAATCCCAGGAAATATTAAGAAAATAGGAAGTAATGCATTTGAACTATGTACACAGCTGTCAACAGTTGATATAGAAGACGGTGTTCAAACAATCGAAAGCTATTCTTTTTCTGGTTGTTCTAATCTGAAATCTATTTTTATACCCCAAAGTGTCACTTCGGTTAGTAGTATAACCCCATTTTCGAGGTGTGCCAGTTTGAGTACTATTGTGGTTGATGAAAGAAATACAAAATATGACTCACGGGATAATTGTAATGCAATTATATTAACATCGACTAACACCCTCGTAACAGGTTGTAAAGGAACAAAAATCCCTAATACAGTAACATCTATCGGTAATTATTCTTTCGAGGGCTGTTATGGGATTTATGACCTTTCGCTACCAGCCTCAATTCTTACTATTGGAAAATCCGCATTCCAATATTGCTATGACCTCTCAACTTTAACCATTCCAAATAGTGTCACTAGTATTGGTGACGGAGCTTTTTATGCCTGCAATAAACTAAATACTGTACATTCTGAAATAAAAGAGCCATACGAAATAAGCAATGGAGTATTTAGGGATATATCTTCTAACTCAAAGCTTTATGTTCCTTATGGTACAAAGAGCCAATATGAGTCATTGGCAGGGTGGACGAAATATTTCCAAGAAATAGTTGAAGAACAGGGAAGTATTGAAACATATACATTATTTATCAAAGCAACAGGCAATGGCTATGTGGCTTACGATGGCAATATTGTTAGAGGAAAGACTTCCTCGTTTACCGTGAATGGGGGCACTAATGCAACTATCAAATTCTCTGCTGACGAGGGGAATAGGTTGAAGAGCGTAAAGCTGAATGGTACTGATATAACGTATGACATTACTGGTAATCAGTATGTGGTTAACAATATTTCGGCAAATACTTCAATAGAGGTGGTCTTTGAGGAAATTCCGAGGTATTCGCTGGATATTACAGCAACGGGTAATGGCAGCATTACCTATAATGGCACATCGATAAGAAATCAAAGCCAAGGCTTTGCATTGCAAGAAGGCTCTTCGGCTGTTATTTCCATCACGCCAGATAATGGCTATCGTATTGCCAGCGTTAAAGTGAACAGCAAGGATGCGACGTCGCAGGTGGCTAATGGAAAACTGACCATCACAAGCATTCAGCAGGATACAAACGTGGAAGTGACATTCGAGGCCATTCCTGCAACGACCTGTACGCTGAGTATCACAGCAACGGGCAATGGTGTCGTGACATACGATGGGAAGAATGTGAGAAATCAGACATCACCATTTACCGTAGCGATAGGCACTTATGCTACAGTATTGTTTGCTGCAGACGAAGGCTATAGGCTGAAGCGGGTGAAGCTGGATGGAAAGGACGTAACTGCCGATGTGGCGAACGACCAATATACTACCAGCAAACTGACGGAAGATGCCATACTGATGGTTGAGTTTGAAGCCGTTCCAACGTATTCACTGACTGTCAAGTCGTCGCAATACGGCTCTGTGAGGTTTGGTGACGAAGTCGTGAAGAATGAGACCAAGACATTTAGCATAACAGAAGGGGCATCGGCAGTCCTGACGTTTACGCCAGATAATAACGGACGACTGCAAAGCGTCACCCTAAACGGAACTGACATCACCCAACAGTTGTCGAACGGCCAATATACCATCAGCAACATCAGAGCCAATCAGGATGTTGAGGCTGTGTTCACAGAGGACGTCACGAAGGTGACCTACGAAGGTGTGGCATATACCGTGACTTCGTATAATAATCAGACAGTCGTGGTGGCTGCTGGCAACTATGGTAATGTCCTGGTGGTTCCTGCGTCATTTACTATAGGTGGGTTAACATGGAAGGTCGAAGGTGTGGCTGAGGGCGCTCTGATGGATAATAAAGAGCTGGCGGCTATCGTCTGGAAACCGGCGTTGAAATTCACGGAAAAGGTAAGCAATCCGAATCTGCTGCTTTACGTAAAGCAGGCTCAGTTTGCTTCACCAGACATCCAGAACGTCATCCTGGGTGATATGGACAATGGGGAAACGTTGTTGGCTGACGACATTACGTTGGTAGAGGCAGACAACGATAACGATTTCTACTGCCCGTTGGCATTTATTGCCAAGCACATTAGCTATGAACACAACTATAGCATGATATCTGGCCACAAGAGCTGTCAGGGTTGGGAGACATTGGTGCTGCCCTTCGACGTGTCGATGATGATCAGCCCGAAGGGAAGGGAATTAGTACCCTATACATCGTGGGAACATGGCAGCAACCTGCGTCCATATTGGCTTTACGAACTGACGGCTGAAGGCTGGAAGGCGGCAAACGGCATCAAGGCCAACACGCCTTATATCATCAGTATGCCTAACAACGAGGCGTATGAATCGAGCTATAACATCACTGGCGATATCCAGTTTGTGGGCTATAACGTGCAAGTCGTGGCTTCGGACAAGATGACTAACGGCCAGTATGGCAACAAGCGTCTGGTGGCCAATTATCGGAACCAGAAGGCCAATAACGGCATCTATGCGCTGAACGTAAACAATCGATGGAACAACAATACGGATACCTCTGTCGAAGGCAGCGCCTTCATTCGTGGCTTGCGACAAGTGCGTCCCTTTGAGGCCTATATGGCATTGGAGGGCGGCAATGCCGGTATTCGTGCCATTCCCGTCTTTGGAAATGAAACGACGGGTATTATGACGCTTCCCACGACGGGATTGGAGGATGCTGATGCCATCTACAACCTGAACGGCCAGCGCGTGAATTCGATGAGTCGCGGCATATATATCCAAAACGGCCGAAAAGTGGTAAAGAAAAAGTAAGTCTTTTATCCATACAAATAGAACATACGGCGCATCTTCTGCTACTTCTCGTCGCTGGTCTTTGCAGATGATTATGAAACGAATTGGTGTGATTGCAATCATCCTGACGCTGTTGCCTGCCAAGATGCTGGCACAGACTGAGGGGGACAACAGCGTTCTGCTGGGGGGCAGTAGCGCCACCAGCCCATACGCACCGAATGACTTCCTGCTGGCTGACACACTGAAACTGCATCTTGACCCTCAGTTCACCACACCCTTACAGATGAAAGAGCCCAGCTACGGACAATACAACGATTTCATAGAGTCGTCGAAGATGGGTGCAGTTGGCTTCCAACTTTGGAAGAATGCCACAATAGGAGTAGCGGGTTCCACGTACCACCTGCCCGGACTGATGGATATCTCTTCGGGCGCTCTGACGTTGCATCAGGACCTCGGACGCTGGCACTTTACGGCTTCCGGCATGGCCAACAAATATTGGATGCCTTGGCAGCGCAGCCTTTCTACCCAGTATGGTTTTGGCGGAACGGTAGGCTTCGACCTAAGCAAAAACGTTACTTTATACGCCTTCGCTTCCTACTATGCCAACAGGATGATGGTCGGACCCGCCATGAGCCCTTACGTTAACACCTCCACCTTTGGCGGTTACGCTGATATCCGTTTCAGCAATATTTTCGGAACCAACATCGGAGTGCGTCGGTATGTGAATCCTATGACAGGCAAGTGGACTACCGAACCTATTGTCAACCCCTACATCAAGATTGGCGACTCGAAAATTGAGCTGCCCCTTGGCGGGTTGCTGCAGAAACTGGTTTGGGGTGACCGCGACAATCCCATGAACTTCCGTCCTCACCCAATGAGCCGCCCGCCAGTCAAGAGATAAAGAGCACTCTTCGTTGAAAATGTGATTTTGCGAGTATGGAACTATTATTATAACGAGATAAAATATGAGAAGAACAAGGATATGGATTGCGACCGTGTTAGCTATGTGCAGCATGGGAGTACAGGGGCAAGAGACGAGGGAGATGGGTTTCCCGCAGGCTGAGTGGTCGAAGGCGGGCGATATTCTGATGCACACTCCGGGACAGGAGCTGTTCTGTGGTGTCATCCATCCCTCGGCGGGACTGTTTGAGGACTACTTCGATGTGGACAAGGCCGCTGAGGAGCATCGGGGATATATCTCGATGCTAGAGAAGAACGGCATCCGCGTGCATACCGTGATGGGCATCCTGCAGGAAGTGGGCATCGACAGTCTCCGGGCATTGGCGGACAACGTACTCGTCTATGACATCAGCGGCATCCCCGATGAGAATGCTGAGAAAACAGAGGAGTATCGGCATGGCGTGATCTCGAAGATGAGCCGCAACGACCTTATCCGCTGCATCCTGTTGCAACCCATGGTGAGGCTATGGAAAACCGACAACAACACGGGTTATAAGGCGACGTACATTCAGAACCCGCTGATGAATCTCTATTTCACCCGTGACCAGAGCATCACCACCCCGCGCGGACACGTCATTTGTAACATGAACTCCTCGCAGCGCTCACCGGAAATCAACATCATCGAGCTGTGCTACAATCACCTCGGCCTGAAGCCCATCCTCCACATCGATGGCGAAGGGCGACTGGAGGGCGGTGACTACATTCCGGCAGGCAACATATCGCTCATTGGTTGTGGCATGCGTACGAACGACGAGGGCATCCGCCAGATGCTGGAGGCTGATGCCTTCGGACACGATACCGTCGTGGTGGTGCGCGACCATAAGCTGTGGCAGATGCAGATGCACCTCGATACACACTTCAACATCATTGATAGCAACCTCTGCACGATGGTGCGTAGCCGACTGGAGGCCCAGCCCGGACAGCCCGAGTACGACACGTGCGACATCTGGGCGCGCAAGCCCGGCACGAAGGAGTATGCGCTATGGAAAAAAGACCTGCCCTTCGTAGAGTACTTGCGTAACCGAGGTTTTGAAATTATCCCTATAGACGTGGATGATGAGATGCATTACGCCAATAACTTCCTGACCATCGCCCCACGCCATATCATGGCTGTCGGCGGACAGAGTGAAGCGTTGCAGCAGCGATTCCGTGATGCTGGTGTTACCGTGGAGTGGATTCCCCTTGAAAGTCTCATCGACGGTTATGGTGCTGCACACTGCATGACGCAGGTACTGCAGCGCAAAGCTTATCAGCTTGAGACCTCTACTGCCGTAGGAGGCGTGAATGCCCAGCATGTCGAAAGTGGCACGTCTTACCGCCTGAACGGGTCGGTTGCCAACGAAAACGACCGCGGCATCATCATACAGAATGGTAAGAAGAGAATTTCTTACGGCTTGTAGTTGAGGGCGGCGCCGATGGCGGTGCAGAACTCGGAGTATTTGGGGATGTGGAAACGGACTTTGTAGAGTTTCTCGAGCATGGGGTAGATGTCCTTGCACTGAGGCAGGAGGGTGAGGTTGCCGATGAGGACAAAG
>CADCDY010000055.1 GCA_902800245.1 uncultured Prevotellaceae bacterium | reverse complement strand
GTTTGGATTTTCTTTCTGTCGGGATTACTGGACTCGAACCAGCGACCTCGCGCCCCCCAGACGTGTGCGCTACCAACTGCGCTAAATCCCGATCCTTTTTCAAGGGTGCAAGGATGGTGCAAACCGAATGCAGAAAACTTGTTTTATGCTGAGGTGCAGCCCATCTTCGCAGGTGATTTTCTCGAAATCGCCTGCAAAGGTACAACGAATTTTTGAATCTTGCAAATTTTCTGAGGCTTTTTTGCATAAAAGATTTAAAATTGATGAGAAATAATTGGTGGTTCATCAAATATTTCGTACATTTGCACGTTATAAATAAAGAAGTTAACGTAGTTAGCGAAGTTAAGAAGTAAGAGAAGTTAAGTAATGCAATATACAATTACTGCTCCAGGTCAGTTGCGGCATACGGCCCAGCTGCCTGCATCGAAGAGTATATCGAACCGTGCGCTGGTGATTCATGCACTGACGGGTGGGGGTGTGGTGCCCGATAACCTGTCGGACTGTGACGACACGGGAGTGATGATCAGTGCGCTGCGCGACAATCCGTATGAAATCAATATCAAGGCTGGCGGTACGGCCATGCGCTTTATGACTGCCCTGCTGTCGGTGCGTGCCGGTGAGGAACACGTGTTGACGGGGACTGAGCGCATGCAGAACCGCCCGATAGGTGTGCTGGTGAATGCCCTGCGCCGTTTGGGTGCCGACATCAGCTACGTGGGCAAGGAGGGTTTCCCGCCCCTGCTCATCAAGGGCAAGCCGTTGGTCGGCGGTCCGCTGGACGTGGCTGGCAACATCAGTTCGCAGTTTATCACGGCGCTGTTGCTGATAGGTCCTGCGCTGAAGCACGGGCTGACGCTACGGCTGACGGGTGACATCATCTCGCGACCGTATATCGACCTGACGCTGTGGATGATGCGTGAGTTCGGTGCCGATGCCGAATGGAGCGACTTTGACACCATCGAGGTGAAGAACCAGCCGTACAAGGAGCGTACTTACACGATTGAGAACGACTGGAGTGCGGCGTCGTACTGGTATGAGATGGTGGCGCTGGGCAAGGATGCGGACGACGAAGTGGTGCTGGAAGGACTGATGGACGGTTCGAAACAGGGCGACTCGAGCGTGCGCTACATCTTCAGCCTGCTGGGTGTGAAGACGACGTTTGAGAAAAGCATGAAGGGTCAGCCGACGCGCATCCGTCTGCGCCATTCAGGACGCTGTGTGCCGCGACTGGAGTATGATTTCAACAATTCGCCCGACCTGGCTCAGACGTTCGTCGTGTGTTGTGCGCTGCTGGGCGTGCCGTTCCGCTTTACCGGACTGTCGACGCTGAAAATCAAGGAGACGGACCGCATTGAGGCGCTGAAGCGTGAGATGCGGAAGCTGGGGTTTGTCATTCACGACGTGAACAACAACGAGCTCTTCTGGGACGGTGAGCGTTGTGAGCCGAACATTGAGGCCGGCATCGACACCTATGAGGACCACCGCATGGCACTGGCCTTTGCTCCGGCGGCCTTGCGCGTGGAGGGTCTGCGCATCAATAATCCGCAGGTGGTGACGAAGTCGTATCCGAAGTTCTGGGACGATTTGCGGAATGCACAATTCATAATTCAAAATTCATAGTTCACATGCAATTTCTGCTGATAGTTGTCATCGCGTTGGTTGCCTTGGGCGCCGTTGCTGCCATCTTTTCGATAGGCGGCACGGACGAGCCTATCGTGACGAAGGAGGGCGACTGTGCGTCGTGCAGCAGCAGGAGTGAATGTAAACTGGCGGAGTTGAAGGAAGAAGGAAGACGGAAGAGGAAAGAAGGTGGCTGTAAGACGGAAGGAGTCAAATCGTCTCTTACATCTTACCTCTTACTTCTTACATCAGCAGCTTTGCTGCTAGCGTCCTGTTCGACGAAGAAGAATACGGCGGGCAGCCGCTGGTGGCATTCGTTCAACGCGCGCTATAATACCTATTTCAATGGTTCGCAGGCCTTTATCGACGGCAGCCTGGAGAAGGAGAACGGCAACAAGGACAACTTCACGGAGATGATTCCGCTGTATATGGTGGCGAACAAGCAGAGCCGCGAGCTGGGCAAGGGCAATTTCGACCGCGCCATAGAGAAGTCGGAGAAGGCCATCAAACTGCACAGCATCAAGGCGCGCCCCGAGTGGAACAAGAGCCGCAGGAAGACGGAGAAAGACATAGAATGGCTGACCCGCAGGGAGTATAACCCGTTCCTTTGGAAGGCGTGGCTGCTCTTGGGTAAGTCGCAATTCCAGCAGGGACAGTTTGAGGAGGCTGCCGCTACGTTCTCGTATATGGGTCGCCTCTATCAGACCCAGCCCGCCATTCTCGGCATTTCCCGTGCGTGGCTGGCGAAGAGCTATGTGGAATTGGACTGGTTGTATGAGGCGGAGGACGTCATCAACAAACAGCGTCGCGACTCGATGGACTATCGTGCCGTGAAGGACTGGGACTACACCTATGCCGACTACTATATCCGCAGCGAGCGTTACGAGGAGGCATTGCCATACTTGCGGAAGGTCATCAGGCACGAGAAGCGCCGCAAGCAGAAGGCCCGCGAGTGGTTCCTGTACGGACAGATAAACGCCCTGCTGGGTCGCCGGCAGGAGGCCTACGACGCCTTCCGCCATGTGGTGCGGCTGAACCCGCCATACGAGACGGAGTTCAATGCCCGTATCGCCCAGACGGAGGTGATGGCCGCGGGTAATGCGCGCCAGATGATAAGGAAACTGAAACGCATGGCGGCATCGGACAACAACAAGGACTATCTGGAGCAGGTGTATTATGCCATCGGTAACATCTATCTGGCCCAGCGCGATACCGTTCAGGCTATTGCCGCCTATGAGGAAGGCAACAAGAAAGCCACGAGGAGCGGCATTGAGAAAGGCGTGTTGCTGTTGACGCTGGGTAACCTTTATTGGGAGCGCGAGCAGTTTGCCGACGCCCAGCGGTGTTACGGTGAGGCGATAGGACTGTTGGATCAGGACCGCAAGGACTACAAGCAGTTGTCGGAGCGTTCGAAGGTGCTGGACGAACTGGTGCCGCACACGAGTGCCGTCGAGTTGCAGGACTCGCTGCAGCGTTTGGCGAAGATGCCCGAGGATGAGCGGTTGAAGATAATTGACCGTATCATTGATGAACTGAAGAAGAAGGAAAAGGAGGAAGAGCGTGCCCGTCAGGAAGCCGAGACGGAGCAGGCGTTGCAGAAACAGCAGGCTGTGGGCAACCGTCAGCAGCAGACCAATCGGCCTGCCGCACAACAGCCGACGACGGCGGGCGGTGCGTGGTATTTCTATAATCCGCAGACCGTGAGCCAGGGTAAGCGCACTTTCGAACAGCAATGGGGCAAGCGTGAGAATGCCGACGACTGGCAGCGCATCAACCGCACCGTGGTGGCCCTGAATCAGGAAAAGCCGGATAGTCTAGAGAATCCAGATGGTCTAGATAATCTAGAGAACGATGGTACGGTGGCTGGTGATTCCATCGCCAGCGGTGAAAACGCTGAGCCCGTGGATAGTGCCGCCCTCGACCCCCACAACCGCGAATACTATCTGGCGCAGATTCCCTTTACGGAGGAGCAGCTGGCCGCCAGTCATGATATCATCAAGGACGGCTTGTATAATGCCGGTATCATCATCAAGGACAAGCTGGACAACCTGACGCTGAGCGAGAAATACCTGACGCGACTGACGAGGGACTATCCCGACTACGAACATAACGACGACGTGTGGTACCACTTGTTCCTGCTCTTCTCGCGACAGGGACGCACCGCGGAGGCCGACCGTTGTCTGGCGATGTTGCAAGGCGACTTCCCGGAGAGCCAGTGGACCATACTGCTGACAGACCCGAACTTTGCCGAGAACCAGCGCTTTGGTGTGCATATCGAGGACTCGTTGTATGCCGCGACCTATGATGCATTCCAGAATGACCGCCACATGGAGGTAAAGGGCAATGCCCAGCTGTCGGAGAGCCGCTTCCCGTTGGGTCAGCATCGCCCGAAATTCCTTTTCATCGAAGGTCTGAGCATGTTGAACGACGGCGATGCGAAGGGTTGTACGGACCGCATGCAGGAGGTGGTGGAAAAGTATCCGGATAGCGAGGTCAGCGAGATGGCGGGTATGATACTGCGCGGTGTGCAGCAAGGCCGCACGTTGCATGGAGGCAAATTCGATATGGGTGACGTGTGGTCGTTGCGTTCGGCAGTCAGCATATCGGGCGATTCGACGAAGGTCGACACGTTGCGTTTCGAGCGTAATACCAGCTATGTGTTTATGCTGGCCTACCAGCCGGATAGCGTGAATCAGAACCAGCTGTTGTACGAAATGGCGCGCTATAACTTCTCGAACTATCTGGTGCGTAACTTCGATATCGTCATCGACCAAGACCCGAACGGGCTGGTGCGCATGCTGATAAGCGGATTCCTGAGCTATGACGAGGCGCGGCAGTATGCACGGCAGTTGTACGGCGTGGAAGGACATCTGAAGGAGTTGTTGCAGGCCTGTCGCAGCTTGATAGTCAGCGAGGAAAACCTGCGCCTGCTGGGAACGACATTCAGCTATCAGGACTACGAGGTGTTCTTCGAAAAGGAGATAGACCCCGTGGAGATATCGACGCAGCCGCTGTTGGATGAGCCTGAGAGCATTACGCAGGAAGAAGACCCCGACGACGTTGAGCCTGCCGACAACGGAGACCAGCCCGCCAACAACAACGACTTCGACGACCTGTTTAACGACGGTCCCGTGCAACAGCCGGGGGTCATAGAGTTTGATGACGACTTCTGGCGTTGACGCCGGGATGTCGGAATAACGGAATAACGGTATAACGGAATAACGAAATAGCGAAAAGATATATGACGAACGGACGATTACTTTGGGCTGACGACGAGATGGAGCTGCTGAAGGCTCACTTGCTCTTCCTGGAGAAAAAAGGCTACGAGGTGGTGACGGTGACGAACGGAACTGACGCCATCGAGGAATGCCGCAAGGGTGGTTTCGACCTGGTATTGCTCGACGAGATGATGCCCGGACTCTCGGGACTGGAAACCCTGCAACGCATCAAGGAACTGGCTCCTCAGTTGCCCGTGGTGATGGTGACGAAGAGCGAGGAGGAGGATATCATGAATCAGGCCATCGGACAGCAGATTGCCGACTACCTGATCAAGCCCGTCAACCCCAATCAGATATTGTTGACGCTGAAGAAGAACATCCACAGGCGCGAGATAGTGACGGAGGCCGTGCAGTCGGGCTACCAGCAGCAGTTCCAGCAGTTGTCGATGCAGATTATGGACTGTCGCACATGGGACGAGTGGGCTGACATCTACAAGCGTCTGGTGCGCTGGGAGTTGGAGTTGAGCGCCACCGACTCGCAGATGACGGAGATGCTGCAGATGCAGAAGGAAGAGGCCAATCGCGGTTTTGCGAAATACGTGAAACAGCATTATATGGATTGGGTGCAGGGCAAGGAGCATCCCATCATGTCGAACGAGATATTCAAGACGCAGATATTCCCTTTGCTGAATGCCGGCGAGAAGGTTTTTCTGGTGGTGCTCGATAATTTCCGCTACGACCAGTGGAAGATGTTGGAGCGTGAACTGAGCGACCAGTTTGAGATAGACGAAAGCCTGTATTGCTCGATACTCCCTACGGCTACGCAATATGCGCGTAATGCCATCTTTTCAGGACTGATGCCCGAACAGATTGCGCAGATGTTTCCGGAGCTATGGGTTGACGAGGACGAGGAGGAAGGCAAGAACCTGAACGAGGAACCGCTGATTCAGACGCAACTGGAGCGCTATCGCAGGAAGAATACCTTCTCATATCATAAGATTAACACGTCGACAGAGGCCGACAGGTTGTTACAGCAGTTGAAGACGCTGGAGAAGAACGACTTGAATGTGGTGGTGTTTAACTTCATCGATATGCTCAGCCATGCCCGCACGGAGTCGAAGATGGTGCGCGAACTGGCCAACAACGAGTCGGCATACCGTTCGATTACGCTCTCGTGGTTCCGTCATTCTGTCATAGCCGACCTCTTCCGCGAATTGGCACAGACGGACTATCGCGTCATCATCACTACCGATCACGGCTCGATTCGTGCCAACAATCCCGTGAAGATTGTGGGCGATCGCAATACCAACACCAATCTGCGCTATAAGTTGGGCAAGAGCCTGTCGTGCGACTCGAAGGAAACTTTCGTCATCAAGGAACCGCTCAAGGCGCAGCTGCCTGCTCCGAACCTGTCGACGAGTTATGTGTTTGCGACGGGTGACGATTTCTTTGCCTATCCCAACAATTATAATTACTACGTCTCCTACTATCGCAATACCTTCCAGCACGGAGGCATCTCGATGGAAGAGATGATCATACCGATTATCACCTTGAAGGGGAAGAAACGGTAAAACGGATTAACGGAATTACGGAATAACGAAATTACGACAGAAACGGAAATGGAAATCAAGATTCAAGACATAGACCACATCCGCGAGGCGGCTCGCGAATTTGTTGAAAACATCGGCGAGGCTCGTGTGTTTGCCTTCTACGGCAAGATGGGCGCGGGCAAGACCACCTTCGTCAAAGCCATCTGCGAAGAACTGGGCGTCGACGACGTCATCACCAGTCCCACCTTCGCAATTATCAATGAATATTCTCTTACCTCTCACCTCTTACCTCTTACCTCTAAAGTTTTCCACTTCGACTTCTACCGCATCAAGAAGCTGGAGGAGGTTTACGATATGGGTTATGAGGATTACTTCTACAGCGGGGCATTGTGCTTCATTGAGTGGCCGGAACTGATAGAAGAAATCCTGCCCGACGATGCCGTGCGTGTCAGCATCATCGAGCAGGAAGACGGAAGCAGGGTCGTCAGCTATTAAAGCGACAACCCTGTTTTTTTTACCTTTTACAGGAGTGCCTCGAATTTCTCCTGAAGCTTTGCTTTAGACTGTGCACCGACAATCTTGTCGATGACCTGACCATTCTTGATGAAGATAATCGTTGGGATGTTGCGGATGCCGAACTCAAGGGCCAGATCCTCACACTCCTCGACGTCGCACTTGCCGACGGTAATCTTGCCGTCGTACTCATTTGCCAGTTCGCTGATGACGGGACCTACCATACGGCAGGGACCACACCAAGTAGCCCAGAAATCAACTACCAAAGGCTGAGCACCATTCTTCAGACTCTCAAAATTCTCACTTGTGATTGTTACTTCCATAATTCAATAGTGTTTTATAGGGTTATTACTGTTGTTTTATTGTTGTCGCTGCAAATATCGTGCCATTTAATTGATCTTATAGCTCAGGGCCTCGGTCTGTTCAATATACTGTATCAGACTGGTCTTGACGTCAACGGTCTTGGAACCGCTGCGCAATAGGACATGTTGCTTGCCTGACGAGTCGTGCAGCAAGAAGTACAGTTGCGTCTTGCCAGGACTGGTATTGATGAGTTCGCTCAGTTCCTGGACTATCTGGTCATTCAGCAGGTCGGTCGTCAGCGAGATGGTAATCTTGTCGATGGCCTTCTCCTTGACGGTCTGCAGCAGTTCGACATTGGTGACTTTCAGTTCCTTCTGGTCGCTATAATGGAAACGCGGAGCCATCTTGCCTATGATATACACGGCAGCGCCCTCGATGAATTTGCCGTTCAGGTTAAGCCAGTCTTCGCCAAAGAGCACCAGTTCGCCAGAGCCTTCGAAGTCCTCGAGGGTAATGATGCCCCAGGGCTTGTTGTTTTTGCCAAAGCGCGACTGTATGCCTGTGACGATACCGCCCAGCGTGATGTCCTCACGGTCATGAAGGGCTGCACCGCGTTCTGCCAATTCGGCACAACGTGCATTGCAAAGGTTGTCGAGCACGATTTTGTATTCGTCCAACGGATGAGCGGAGAGGTAGATGCCCACCAGTTCGCGCTCTTTGTTCAGACGTTCGATGTCGCTCCAACGAACGTCGGACTTGGGGATAGCCGGCGTTTGAATGGCAATGGCACCGAAATCGCCGAACAGCGAAGTCTGGGCTTGTTGCTTCTCGGCCTGATAGTTTTGTCCGAAGCGCATGATGGTGTCGATGAACGTCTCGCCTTTGCTGTTTTGCACAAAGAAATCCTCGCGGCGAATGCCAAACGAGTCGAAGCCACCGCTGAGAGCTAATGATTCGAAGGCCTTGCGGTTGACCTGATTGAAATTGATGCGTTGTACGAAGTCGAAGATGTCCTTATACGGGCCGTTCTTCTCGCGCTCGTCAATGATGGATTGTGCCACACCGTCGCCGATACCCTTGATGGCGGCCAGTCCGAAGCGGATTTCACCATGATGGTTCACACCGAACTTCTGGTACGACTCGTTGACGTCGGGCCCCAGCGTGGCAATGCCCATCGCCTTGCATTCGTCCATCAGTTTGGTAATTTCCGTAATCTGGTCGCGACGGCGTGTCATAATGGCAGCCATGAATTCGGCAGGATAGTTAGCCTTGAGATAGGCCGTCTGGTAAGCCACCCACGAGTAACATGCGGCATGCGACTTGTTGAAGGCGTAGGAGGCGAATTTCTCCCAGTCGGTCCATATCTTTTCCAGTATCTCTGGGTCGTGGCCGTTCTTCTTGCCGCCCTCAATGAATTTGGGCTTCATGGCGTCGACGATATCCTTTTTCTTCTTACCCATTGCCTTACGCAGGGCATCACTCTCACCGCGCGTAAAATCTGCCAACTGACGCGAGAGCAACATCACCTGCTCCTGATAGACGGTAATGCCGTAGGTGTCCTTCAGGTATTTCTCCATGCAGGGAATAGGGTAGGTGATAGGTTCCAGGCCATTCTTGCGCTTGATGAAGTCGGGGATGTAATCCATAGGTCCCGGACGGTAGAGGGCATTCATGGCGATGAGGTCCTCAAATACCGTGGGATGCAACTCGCGCAGGTATTTCTGCATACCTGCCGACTCAAACTGGAAGGTGCCGATGGTGCCGCCTTTCTGGTAGAGTTCGAAGGTCTTGGGGTCGTCGATGGGGATGTTGTCGAGGTCGATGTCGATATCTCGCGTCAACTTGATATTGGCACAAGCCTCTTTCAACTCCGAAAGGGTCTTCAGTCCCAGGAAGTCCATCTTGATGAGTCCTGTCGACTCAATGACGTGACCGTCGTATTGCGTACAATTGGTCTTGGTGTCCTTGAAGTCAGGGTCGTCGGCTGTCGAGACAGGAACCCAGTCGGAAATCGGGTCGCGACAGATGATGAATCCGCAGGCGTGGATACCTGTACCGCGAACGGTGCCTTCGAGCATCTTCGCATATTTGATGCTATTGCGTAGAGCAGGATCTGTCGAAGCCTCCGCATCACGCAACTCTGGTGTACACTTGATGGCGTTAGGCAGATTCATCTTCAAATCGTTGCCGGTCTGAGGGTCTTTCAACCTGTCGGGAATGGCCTTGCAAAGGGCGTTGACGATACTCAATGGTACCTTTTCCACACGGGCCACATCCTTGATGGAGTTCTTGGTGGCCATTGTGGCATAGGTAATGATGTGCGCGCAGTTCTCGTGACCGTATTTGTCCTCCACCCATTTCAGCACGCGGCCTCGGCCATCGTCATCGAAATCGGTATCGATATCAGGCAACGAGATACGGTCTGGATTCAGGAAACGCTCAAACAGTAGATCGTATTTCAGCGGGTCTATCTTCGTGATTCCCAAGCAGTAAGCCACAACGGAACCGGCTGCGGAACCACGTCCCGGGCCAACCATTACGCCCAGCTCGTCGCGGGCACTGTTGATGAAGTCCTGCACGATAAGGAAGTAGCCCGGGAAACCCATCGTCTTCATGATGTGCAATTCGAAGCGCACACGGTCGTCAACCTCCTGAGGCAATGGCGTCCCATAACGGCGGGCCGCACCTTCATAAGCCAATTTGGCCAGGTAGTCAGCCTCGAACTTGATGCGGTACAGCTTGTCGTAACCTCCCAGCTTCTTGATTTTCTTCTCGCCTTCTTCCTGCGATAACGGGTTCTCCCCATTCTCGTCGCTGGTAAATTCCCTGAACAAGTCATCCTCCGAGAACTTCTGGCGCCATTGTTCCTCCGTTCCGAAATCCTCAGGAATGGGGAAGAACGGCATGATGGGGTCGTGGTCGATACTGTAAATCTCTATTTTGTCTAATATCTCGAGGGTATTCGATAATGCCTCAGGGACATCCTGGAAGATGTCGTTCATCTCCTCGCGGGTCTTAAACCACTCTTGCTTCGAATACAGCATTCGCGTGGGGTCGTCCAAATCCTTCGACGTCGCCAGACATAACAGGTGGTCGTGGGCCTCAGCGTTCTCTTGGTCTACGAAGTGCGCATCATTGGTACAAACCAGTTTGATGCCGTATTCGTGGGCCAGTTCAATGAGCACCTTATTGGCCTGCTCCTGCATGGGGAACGTCTCGCGATTGGCACGGATGGTGGGGTCTTTCACCTCGTGGCGCTGCAACTCGAGATAGTAGTCGTCGCCAAACACGCGCTGATGCCATTCGATGGCCTCGCGGGCCCCGGCAATGTCGCCGTTCAATATCTTCTTGGGCACTTCGCCGGCAATACATGCCGAGCAGACGATGAGCCCTTCGTGATATTTCTCCAAGTCTTCGCGGTCGGTACGTGGACGCATATAGAAGCCGTCCACCCACGAACGGCTCACCAGTTTGATGAGGTTTTTGTAACCGGTATAGTTCTTGGCCAACACGATGAGGTGGTAACCACCCTGATGTTTCTTGTCGTCCTTGAGCATTTTCGACCCGTATCGCGACACATACATCTCGCAACCGAAGATGGGCTTGAAAGGTTCCAGCCCGTCTTTCTTGCGTCCTTTGTTGATGCCTCCGACGTAATCGTGAAATTCCTTGATGCCAAACATATCGCCGTGGTCGGTAATGGCCATGCCCTTCATGCCGTTGCCGATGGCTTTGTCAACCAGCCGTTTAATGCTCGACTGTCCGTCGAGTATAGAGTAATATGTATGTACATGCAAGTGTATGAAATCTTCCATAAAATGTGCAATATTTTCGCTTTTGAGCCTCAAAGTTACGGTAAAAAACCGAAATAACCAAAAAAATTATGAATTATGAATAATGAATTAAGAATTATTTTGTACCTTTGCAGACAAAAGTATGACATTTCATGGGAACAAGGATAAAAAAACTGAAGAAAATTCGTATCCATCGTGAGGGCACCAACGAACTTACGCTAAGCATGCTGGCCATCTTTGCCATAGGTTGCGTGCTTTGGTTTTTCGTCGAGTCTCCCATACCTTTCTGGGCTTTTGTCCTCATTTTTGGTGCTGCCTGGATGATGGCGCTCAATTTCTACCGTTGCCCTATCCGCTATTATAATGGCGATACCGAGAAATTGGTCGTTGCACCGGCCGATGGTAAGATTGTGGTCGTCGAGGAAGCTGAGGAAAACGAGTATTTCCACGACAAACGCCTCATGATTAGCATCTTCATGAGCCCGCTAAATGTTCATGCCAATTGGTTTCCTGTCGATGGCAAGGTAAAGTTCGTTCACCATCAGAACGGCAACTATCACAAGGCATGGCTGCCGAAGGCAAGTGAGGAGAACGAGCATGCCGACATCATGATTACGACTCCTGACGGTGAGGATGTCCTTGTGCGCCAGATTGCCGGTGCGTTGGCTCGCCGCATTGTCACTTATGCCAAGGAGGGTGAAGAGTGCTACATCGATGAACATCTGGGCTTTATCAAACTGGGTTCGCGAGTCGATGTCTATCTGCCCTTGACGGCTAAGGCCTGTGTCACAATGGACCAGCCTACTACCGGTGACCAGACTGTGATTGCCAAGTTGGCATAGTTCATAGTTCATAATTCATAGTTATGAAGAAGCATATCCCCAACACGATAACCTGCCTGAATCTGATTTCGGGTTGTATAGCCACTTACTGGGCATTCCAAGGTGAATACAAGTTAGCATTGCTATTTATCGTCATCGGTGCCGTATTTGATTTCTTCGACGGTATGTCGGCGCGCCTGTTACACGTCAGTTCGCCCATTGGCAAGGAACTCGATTCGCTGGCCGACGACATCACTTTTGGATTTGCGCCATCAGCTATCGTATTCTGTAAACTTCAGGAATTTTTCCCGTTGTCATATGTTTTCCCCGACAAGTGGATACCCTTCTTGGCATTCGTCATGGCTGCATTCTCGGCCTTGCGTCTGGCGAAATTCAACCTTGACGAACGGCAGGCCTTAGGTTTCATTGGACTTCCCACGCCTGCCAATGCGCTCTTTTGGGGATCGCTCATCGTAGGCTGTGGCGATTGGCTTACGGCGCAGCCTCATGCCGCTTGGATTGTTCTTGCAGGCGTTTTTGTCAGCTGCTATTTGCTGGTTAGCGAGATTCCGATGTTTGCCCTCAAGTTCAAGACGTGGGGCTGGAAGGGTAATGAAACCAAGTTCATATTCCTCATGACCTGCATTCCGCTGCTCCTGCTGTTGGGCGTCAGCGGGTTGGCGGCTGTCATTGCCTGGTACGTCATACTATCTTTGGTCGATAATTCGCATCGAAAGAAATAAAATGTAACTATTAACCCTAAAACAAGACACTTTATGGCAATCCTTCTTTTTGTCTTTTTTCTCATCGTATTCATTTTGATGTTAGTAGGCAGTCGTATCCTGAAGAAAATCAAGGATACCAAGAGGGCTGTCGAGGAAGCTGCCGACCGCAAGGAACAGCGTTACCGTAACGAGACGGGACGCCAGCGCCAGCAGTATAGCCAGCGTCCGCAACCCCAGCAGTCGCGCGGCGAAAGCACCAATGATGCCGAGAGTACTCAGAGTGCCGAGAGGGTTCAATCTTCCCAGAACGAAGAGCAGAAAAACGCCCGTCACACTCAGACTGCAACGGGCGAAACCATCATCGATCATCATCACGAGACGCGCGAGAGCAAGAAAATTTTCGACGACTCTGATGGCGAATACGTAGAGTTTGTTGAGGAAAGCTAATAGCCAACAGCTAATAGCTAACTGCTAATTGTGCACTAAGGTGCCAATCTCCTCGCCGTCCATCACTTTCTTAAGGTTACCAACTACGTCCATATTGAACACGTAGATGGGCAGATTGTTGTCCTGACACATGCAGATTGCCGTCAAGTCCATCACCTTCAATCCTCGCGCGAGTACCTCTTTATATGTAATAGCATCGAACTTGGTTGCCGTGGGGTCCTTCTCCGGGTCAGCGGTATAGACACCATCCACACGCGTTCCCTTCAGCATCACGTCGGCCTCAATCTCGATACCACGCAGGCTCGAACCCGTATCCGTCGTAAAGTAAGGTGAACCCGTACCTGCCGAGAAGATGCACACGTAGCCCTGTTCCATAGCTTCGATGGCCTTCCACTTCGTGTAGAACTCGCCGATAGGTTCCATGCGGATAGCCGTCAGCACCTTGTTCTTTACGCCTACGGCACCCAGCGCCGAGCTGAGTGCCAGCGAATTGATTACTGTAGCGCACATACCCATCTGATCACCTTTTACACGGTCGAAACCCTTCTGCGAACCGGAGAGTCCGCGGAAGATGTTTCCGCCTCCGATGACGATGCCGATCTGCACACCCATCTCACTTACTTCCTTAATCTGGCGCGCATAGTCGCTCAGACGCTCAGGGTCGATACCGTAGCCCTGCTTACCCATCAGACTCTCACCTGAGAGCTTCAACAGAATTCTCTTAAATCTTGCCATAACCTTTTTGTTTTATATAATAAACTGTACTTCTTTAAATGCATACCGTCTTTCTTTGCCGTTGTCGTCACGCAACACCAAGTGTCCGTCGTCCTCCACCGTCACGATTTCCGCCATAAATGCGCCGTCCTTGTCGGCATAAGGATGATACCCCTTGCGACGGTAGAGCTTCGAGAGATATTGTTCACGAATTTTGGAACCCAGAATCTGCTCGAACGCTTCCAAAATCTCCTTCAGCAACGCTTCGCGATCAGTCTCATGCTCACAAATCTGCCACATCGATACCGGATTGGGCGCGTTGCTCTTAAACACGCGCTGGTTCACGTTCAGCCCGACCCCAATGATGCTCTCCATGATGCTGTTGCCCTTCAGCGTGTTTTCTATCAGAATACCCCCAATCTTGCCATTGCGCCAGTAGATATCGTTCGGCCATTTGATGCTCACATCACCGATATATTGTCCTATTGCCTCGCAGATGGCCAGCGAGATTGCCATTGAGATATGAAATTGCTGCGTCGCAGGCAATTCTTTAGGATGAATCAGTATCGAGAACGTCAGGTTCTTCCCCTGCTCGCTTTCCCACCGGTTCGTCCCGCAACCGCGTCCCGCCGTTTGGTACTCTGCCACAACAACCATATTGGCATCGGACCGTTCGTCCGTTGTCAAACCCTTCCGCAGCCAGCTGTTCGTCGAGTCAGTCTCGTCAATATGGATTATTTTCCA
>CADCDY010000054.1 GCA_902800245.1 uncultured Prevotellaceae bacterium | reverse complement strand
GGAAGGCTCGACTACGGATGTTCCTGATGTCAGATGGATGATGGATGATGGAAACGGTGAGTGGTACGACCTACAGGGCCGTAAGCTTGGTTCAACGTTAAATGTTCAACGTTCAACGTTAAAGAAGGGCGTCTATATCCGCAATGGTCGCAAAACGGTGGTGAAGTAGGCGCATATAGCTCGAATACAATGATTGAGTGAGGCTCCAGGCATTCATTTGTCTGGAGCCTCATATTCATTTGGTTATGCGCGTGTATTCATTTGCTTACAGCCTCTTTCCTGTGATTCTTGTGATTATAAAATTTCATTCCATTGAAATTTTTATTTTAACTATTCATCTATTCATCTTTTGGAATAACTATCTAAAAATCAGTTAATTACTTTATGAATAGTCCGTCTTAATCATTCATCCACTATTCATTATTTGCCATTTTTAAGCCTTCTTTTGCTGCTAATAAGCTAATTCTCGCTTGAAAACCAGTTAGTTACACAATAACAAAGAATATCATAACACTTTGTAACTGCCAGCGTAACAAAGTGTCACCGCCTTTGTGACAAAGTGTTTCCGCTGTTATTACAATAGAGAAACACTCTTTCTTCTTTGCCAAAAAGTATTACAATCACAGCAAAATCCTCCAAATAATGAATAGTCGCACCACTATTCATAGGCACTATTCATTCGGTAAGTATCTGCCTTTCAGTGTGTTACGCCGAATAATGAATAGATGAACCCTTTTTTGATTCTTTTTTGAATCTATTTTTATAATTTGTAGTGATGTGGTCGTACAAAAAAAGAGACGTTATTATTTGGTGTTATCAGAATAAGTTCGTATCTTTGCAACCAACTAAAAAACAAAATAGCGTATAAAGTAAAAAAATATATAATATGAAGCAGAACAGACTTTTCAAGGCTTTATTCGTGTTAGTGCTCATTGTTTTTGGAAGCATCAGGATGCTTGCCCAGGAGCCGTATGCCGTGCTGAGTGACAATAACACCGTGCTGAAGTTCTATTACGACGAAGGCAAGGCAAACCGGAATGGAATGGACGTTGGGCCGTTTGATTCTTATTATGGTATGGGATGGTATCAACAACGAGAAAACATTACGACTGTAGTGTTTGATGCCTCTTTTGCTAATTGTACTACTTTGACCAGTACAGCCTATTGGTTCTACGGATGTAAGAATTTAACTACGATTACGGACATTAGCAATCTCAATACAGACAATGTGACGAACATGAGTTATATGTTCTGTAATTGTTCCAGCTTGACAAGTTTTGATGTAAGCAATTTCAACACGTCGAATGTGACGGAGATGAACCTTATGTTCAATAATTGTAAAGCATTAACCAACCTTGATTTGAGCAATTTCAATACGTCGAACGTGACGAGCATGTGGGGTATGTTCTCTGACTGTTCTGGTTTGACAAGCCTTGATGTGAGCAATTTCAATACGTCGAACGTGACGGATATGAGTGGTATGTTCTCTGGCTGTTTTGGTTTGACAAGCCTTGATGTGAGCAATTTCAATACGTCGAACGTGACGGATATGAGTGGGATGTTCCAGAATTGCTCTGGTCTGACAAGCCTTGATGTGAGCAATTTCAATACGTCGAACGTGACGGACATGCGTTCTATGTTCTATGGCTGTAAAGGCTTGACCACTCTTGATGTGAGTAACCTCAACACGTCGAATGTGACGGTCATGTTTGGTATGTTCACTCTCTGTTCTGGTTTGACGAGTCTTGACTTGAGCAGTTTCAATACGTCGAACGTGACGGAAATGAATAGTATGTTCTCTGGCTGCTCTGGTTTGACCACTCTTAATGTTAGCAACTTCAACACGACGAATGTGACGTACATGAGTGGGATGTTCCAGAATTGCTCTGGTCTGACAAGCCTTGACTTAAGCGGCTTCAATACGGCCAATGTGACACACATAGATTGGATGTTCCGAGGCTGTTCTGGCTTGACAAGCCTTGAGTTGAGCAATTTTGATACCTCGAACGCGGTGGACATGAGCGAGATGTTCCGTGGCTGCACTGGCCTGACGAGCCTTGACCTGAGCAGTTTTAACACTTCGAATGTAAAATATGACGCAAACAGTTATAATTATGGAATACAATCAATGTTCTCTGGCTGTTCTGCCTTAACAACGATTTGGGTTGGTGATAATTGGACGACTGCTAACTTGACGGAGAGTGCTGATGTGTTCACAAACTGCGCCGCCCTCGTCGGTGGTGCGGGCACAACATACGACGCAAACCACACCGATTATACCTATGCCCGAATCGACGGAGGCCCGAATAGCCAGATGCCGGGTTACTTTACTTATAAGGAAGCACCAGTAGTGACAGATGCCGAGCCGTATACCGTACTCAGTGAGAACAACACCGTGCTGACGTTCTATTACGACGAACATAAGGAAGAGCGGAATGGTATGAGTGTTGGGCCGTTTGAGAATTTGGGTTCCAATGGTGTCAGTACTGAATGGTATGGCAACAGATCGACCATTACAACAGTAGTCTTTGATGACTCGTTTGCAAACTGTACTACGTTGACAAGTACTGCTTATTGGTTCTACCAGTTGACGAAGCTCACGACCATCAAGGGCATTCAGGATCTCAAGACGGACAACGTCAACGATATCAATTCCATGTTCTTCGACTGCGAATCGCTGACGAGTCTTGACTTAAGCAGCCTCAATCTGGGCAATGTGACAAATATGCATCAGGTGTTTGAGGGCTGTACTGGACTGGAGAGCATTATCTTTGATGGTGTAAACACGGAAAATGTGACGAATATGGGTGACTTGTTCTTGAACTGCAGTAGTCTGAAGACGATTGACTTGAGCAGTTTCAATACAAATAAAGTTACCAATATGGGATATATGTTCTATCGCTGCACGTCGCTCACGACGGTCTATGTCAGTGATAGTTGGACTACAGCAAGCGTTACAGAGAGTAATAATATGTTCGAACGCTGCTACAGTATAGTCGGTGGTAAAGGTACGAAGTTTGACGAGAACTACATTGACGCTACCTACGCTCGAATCGACGGCGGACCGAATAGCCAGACACCAGGATATTTCATACGTAGTGGTGACCAACCTTGGGTTGATCCTAATGTCGGTGATGCCGAGCCGTATGCTGTACTGAGTGAGAACAATAATTGGGAATGGGTGCTGACGTTCTATTACGATGATAAGAAGGCGGAGCGCAACGGTATGGATATTGGACCGTTCGATTCCCATGAAAGTAGAGGCTGGAATCAACAACGTGAAAGCATTATTAATGTCGTGTTTGATGCTTCGTTCGCCAATTGCACTACTATAGTTAGTACTGCATTTTGGTTTTATGAATGCGGTCATCTCACCACCATCATAGGCATTAACAATTTAAAGACTGACAATGTGACGGATATGACGTGTATGTTCGATGGCTGTGAAGAATTGACGGAACTTGACTTGAGTGGAATCAATACAGACAAAGTGACGATCATGAGTGGTATGTTCAACAGATGTTCTGGTCTGACGAGCCTTGACATAAGTGGCTTCAATACTGCGAATGTGACGAACATGGAAGGTTTGTTTAACAGATGTTCTGGTCTGACGAGCCTTGACGTGAGTAACTTTAATACTGACAATGTGAAGGACATGTTCAATATGTTCTATGGCTGTTCTCAATTGACGAGTCTTGACGTGAGTGGATTCAATACGGACTACGTGACGAACATGGGTAATATGTTCTATGGATGTTCTCAATTGACGAGCCTTGACGTGAGTGGATTCAAGACTGACAACGTGACGTACATGCGTTTAATGTTCTCTGACTGTTCTGGCCTGACGAGCCTTGACTTGAGCAATTTCAATACTGCGAATGTGACGAACATGGAAGGTTTGTTTAACAGATGTTCTGGTCTGACGAGCCTTGACGTGAGTGGATTCAAGACTGACAACGTGACGTACATGCGTTCAATGTTCTATGGATGTTCTAATCTTACAACGATATATGCTGGTGAAGGATGGAGTACTGAAGCTGTAACAAACGGTCAGAACATGTTCACAGACTGTACGGCTCTCGTTGGTGGTGCAGGCACACACTTTAGTCCTGACCACACCGATTATACCTACGCTCGAATCGACGGAGGCCCCAATAGCCAGATGCCAGGATACTTTACATATATGGATGCTCCTGCTGATATCATTGTCGTTGACCTGATTGAGAACGGCGATATGGAGGGGGAGAATAACATTAGCTACTGGTATAGAAATAATCAGGAGAGTACTGTGCCCGACACTGTAGCCATTGCCAACGGTGTGGGTGTGAACGGTAGCCGCGGCATCAAGATTGAGGCAACGGCTAAGGAGAAAGAAATGTATGACAACCAGTTCTGGTTCCGTCTGAACCAGCCCGTCAGCGAAGGTAGTCGCATCCGCGTGTCGTTCGACTATCGTGCTGACAAGGAGGCTGAGGTCAGTGTGGAGGCGCATGCCGAGCCAACGGTATATATCAATGGCTTTATGTTCGACGAAGACCATATGACATTCACCCCCGAATGGCAACATTATACCTACGAGAGTGAAATGTTTCCAGAGAAATCGTCGGACCAGCAGCCCATGCGTTCCATTGCCTTTACCCTCAACCGCCTTGCGGAAGCCAACAACTATTACTTTGACAACGTGAAGTTTGAGGTGATGTTGGACTGGCAGTGTCCGAAGCCGACATTTACACGGAATTACAATACGGTAAGTATCCAAAGCCCGTTCGACGCTAAGATATTCTATACGACGGATGGTTCGGAACCGAATCTTCACAGTGCGGTTTATACGGAGCCGCTGGCACTGACGCAGGCTACTACTATCAAGGCGATGGCCATTGTTGAGGGTAAGGATGCATCGCCCGTTGCAACGTACGCTTTCGAGGTGATGCCCGAGCCTTACACGGTGCTTAGCGACAACAACACGAAGGTGACGTTCTACTACGATAAGTACAGGGCTGAGCGGGAAGGTATTGCGCTGGGCACTTCCGATGACTGGGGTGATCACGTCAGCGAGATTACTACTGCCGTGATAGACAGCTCGTTTGTCAACTACACGTCGTTAACCAGTACGGCACGATGGTTCAACAGGTTAAGCAACCTAAAGACCATCACGGGACTTTACAGGGTGAAGACGGACAACGTGAGGGATATGGAGGCGATGTTTGCCGAGTGCTCCAGCCTGACGGATCTTGACGTGACCCCGTTCGTGACGAAGAACGTGAAGAATATGCGCTATATGTTCTATAATTGTAGCGGTATGAGACGTCTCGACCTCACGAATTTCAACACGAGCAAACTGACGGATATGTACAGGATGTTCAAAGGCTGCTTTGCCATGAGGGTCATATTCGCTGGACCGGACTGGACAACGGAGAAGGTGACGTCGGGCGAAGAGGTGTTCAACGAATGTACCAATATTGTCGGAGGTGAGACGACAACCTATAGCGCTGATCATACCGACTATACCTACGCCCGCATTGACTATCGTAATAATAACAATGCGCCCGGATACTTTACCGACAAGGCTGAATTTGAGAGGCAGATGTACGAACTGCTAAAGCGGCATGAAGATATTAAAGTATATATGGCCCATATAGAGTCGAAACTGTATGAGAAAGACCCTGAGCGCAAAGCACAAGAACTATGGGATTATTGTGCCGCTGCGGAGGCGTACATTTGGGAAGTAGAAAAGCTCATCCAAGTGGCTGAGACCAGTATTGACCAAATGGAATGCTTGAAGAGGCAGGAGGATATCATGATGATGCTAGCGGAGTTGGAATGGAGAATAGAGGAATATCAGCCAGGAACTCCAGGCGAATGGCATGATGGTGATGAGTTCACCGACATCACCGCCGAGGGCATCACTATGACCTTCAGGATTATCAGCGTAGCACAGAATACCTGTCAGGTAGGTCCAAAACCTTCTAATTCGTGGCCTCATCCCGTGGCTATTGACAACACTATCACTGGTCATGTGACGATTCCTTCGAAGGCCCAGGGATTCGACGTGATTACCATCGGAGAGGATGCTTTCAATGGCTGTGATATTACGTCGGTAGATATTCCCAATAGTATAACCTCGATTGATGCTTCTGCTTTTGAATATTGCACGAAGCTGGCAAAGGCCGACCTTCCCGCTAATTTGAAATCCATTGGCGCATATGCTTTCTATTATTGCGCATTTACTTCCGTAGTGATACCCAGCAGCGTGAGGACGATGGGTGAGTATTACAACCGGAATCCTTTCACAGGTTGTCCTAACATCCAATCTATTACGGTGGAAGCAGGTAACGAAGTGTTCGACTCTCGCGAGAATTGTAATGCCATCATTGAGAAGGCTTCCAATACCATCTTTACCGGATGTGGCAATACCGTCATCCCCCGTAGTGCTAAAGCTATTGCCGACTATGCCTACTATGGTTGCAAGGGACTGACCGCGTTAATGATTCCTTCAAACATTGAAAGTATAGCTTCCCAGTCCTTTGCCATGTGTAGCAATCTGGCGACCATTCAGGTAGAACTGGACAATCCGGTGTACGATTCCCGTATTAGCTGCAATGCGATTGTCGAGAAGGCTACCAACAAACTGGTGTTGGGATGTAAGAACACTTTCGTCCCGACTTCGGTTACGACCATTGGTGAATATGCTTTCAATGGTTCTGGCATTTCCGACATCAATATCCCAGACAATGTAAAAGAAATAGAAAGCCATGCTTTTATGAGTTGTGAAGCGCTGTCTTCGGTGAGACTGCCGTCGGAACTGACTGAGATCGGTATGTCTGTCTTCTACGGCTGTAGCAGTTTGAAGTCGATTGATATTCCCGAGACGGTGACAACCATTGGCTTTTGTGCCTTCCAGAGCAGCGGATTGGAGAGTATCGTCATTCCGAGTAATGTGACAACAGTAGACTTCCAGGGCTTCTTGGACAACAGCAATTTGCAGTCGGTCACTTTCGGAAAGAATGTTTCTAACTTTGGCCATTTGGCCTTCTACGAGTGTGACAATATCAGAACCATCACTTCATACATCAAGACGCCACCGGTAGCAACAGAAGCTTACTTCGGATCGGCTGTTCGTGAACAGGCTACGCTTTACGTGCCTTATGGCACTCGCGAACGCTATCTGGCGATGGAGGGTTGGAACCAGTTCCAGAATATCGTAGAGATGGAAAATACCGAGCCAGAACCCTATGGCGTGCTCACCGGCGATAATACGACGTTGAGGCTCTACTACGACGAGCAGCGCGACATCAGAAAGGGTATGCTCATTACGCCCACGATGACCAGAGAGCCCTGGTATGAAAAGCGTGGTAGCATCATGCGTGTGGTGGTTGACGAGACGTATGCTTCGAACATTACCGACGAGACGAAGTTCTGGTTAAGTGACTATCCTATGCTGGCTGCCGTTCAGGCAGGCAATGCTGAGATTCCTGCAGCACAGTATCGTGGCATTCAGAATCCGAACGTGTTGGTATATGTAGACGAGGATCGTCTGGCTCCTGAGGGCATACAGAACGTGGTGGTGAACGGTGTGGCTCAGGAAATCGTGCTGAAGGATGCATCAGGCAACAACAACTGGTATTGTCCGCAGGCGTTCCAGGCCGAGAAGATCAGCTATACCCGTAACTTCAACCAGCAGACGCGTATCGGATACAGCCGTGGCTGGGAGTCGTTGGCGCTGCCGTTTGCCGTGCAGACCATTACCCATCAGGACAAGGGCGTGATTGCTCCGTTCGGCAGCGATGCCAGCGAGTATCATTTCTGGTTGCGCCGCTTGACGCATAGCGGGTTGCAGGCCGTGCAGACGATAGAGGCGAATACTCCTTATATTATCAGTATGCCTAACTCGTATGAATATCCTGAGCGTTTCAACCTGTCAGGACAGGTGACGTTTGCTGCGGAGAATGTGACAGTGCCTCAGACTGTTGGCGTGATGGACGAGTCCGCAGAGTTCATCATGGCACCGGCCTTCCAGAACATGACGATTCAGCCAGATATCTACGCCCTGAATGTCGGTGAGAAGCGTGAATACTATGCTGCAGGCAGCGTCTTCGAGCGTAACTACCGCGATGTTCGTCCCTTCGAGGCTTACACCATGCACAAAGGCACCTCGCCTGCTCCGATGTACTTCATTATTGGCGAAAATACGGATGACAATACGACGGACATCCTTGAAGTCAGAAGTCAGGTGGAGGATGGAAACGGTGAGTGGTACGACCTACAGGGCCGTAAGCTTGGTTCAACGTTAAATGTTCAACGTTCAACGTTAAAGAAGGGTGTCTATATCCAGAATGGACGTAAGGTGATTGTAAAATAAGAACAAGTAAGATATGTACAAGACAACACTGAATAGCAGGATATTAGCCCTGCTGGTAATGATGATGACGACCCTGGGTGTGTTTGCGCAGACTTGGGAAACCGTCAGGGACAGTGAAGATTACATCTATGGCGAAGGGTGGGGTAAGACCGTCGCTGAGGCTGAACGTCAGGCACTGGGTAGTCTGATTAGCAAGATTGCCTCCAGCGTGACCAATGAGTCTCATCGTACACTTAAGGCTACCAATAGCAATGGCCAGTTGGACGAGGAGTCGCAGTTTACCAATACCATCAACACCTATTCGCAGGCTACGCTGACCAATACGAAGCAGAAGGTGCTGAAGAACAAACCCAACGATGTCCACGTCGTACGTTGGATCAAGGTTAGCGAGATAGAAAAGATCTTCGAGGCCCGCAAGCGTAAAGCCATCGATATGGTGGAGACGGCCCTTCGTGCAGAAACGAAAGGCAAGGTGGATGACGTGTTGCGTAACTTCTACTGGGCGCTGACGCTGTTGAAGAGCCTGCAGTATCCGAATGAGGTGACCTATACCGACGAGGATGGCAAGACGCATGTGCTCACCAACTGGTGTAAGGAGAAAATTGACGAGACGTTTGGCGAACTGAAGGCCATTGTTGACAGTCGCGACGAAAACGACGTCAAACTGGCCATTACCTACAAGGACAAGCCCGTCAATAGTGTGGACTATAAATATTGGGACGGTCAGGATTGGAGTGCTATCTATAGCGCCAAGGACGGTTGGGGCCTTGTGGAGTTGGCACCGGAATATGATAGTTCACAGCTTCAGTTGAAGTATGAGTATGAATATGCTGGTGAAGCCAAGATTGATAAGGAGGTAGAGGACGTGCTGAAAGCTGTCAAGGGAACCCCCATGCCTGAATCCAATGTGAAGATACCTATGGAGCGCAAGGAGAAAGCCAAGGAGAAAAAGGCACGTATGGAGAAGATGGAGAACGAGTCGTTTACGACCAATAGTGCCGAGGTGATATCTCCGCCCAAGAGGTTGGACGATGATGTCGAGGAATATACCTCGGCTTTGAAGAGCGTCGTAGATGCTGTCCGTCAGAAGAAATATGAGTCAGTGCGCTCACTTTTTACTGACGGAGGATGGGATATGTTTGTCAAGCTGATGCAATACGGTAAGGCAAAAATCCTTGATGCGTCGAACTTGCGCTTCTACGAGCACAATGATAACGTGATAGAACGCGGACTGAGAATGTCGTTCTCCTTTGCTTCTGGCGGACGTGCTACATTCGTCGAAGATGTTGTATTGGTATTCGACGATGATAAGAAGATTGAGAATATTGCTTTCGGACTGGGAAAAACGGCCGAGGACGACATACTGAACAAAGGAGTCTGGGATGAGAAGTCCAGATTTGCGCTTATGGGCTTCCTCGAAAACTATAAGACGGCATACGCCCTGAAACGTCTGGACTACATCCGTTCCGTCTTTGATGACGACGCGGTTATTATCACAGGTACTATTGTCAAGAAGGCTAGTGCGAAAAACGAGAACCAGTCGAAACTCAGCGAGGACGGTAATCGTATTATTAAGATGAACCGTCAGACAAAGGATGAGTATCTGAAGAGCCTGAAGCGCTGCTTTGAGAAGAACGAGTTCGTTAATATCCGCTTCTCCAACAACGACGTCTTCAAGATGGGGCAGGGTGGGGAGTCGTATGCCATACAAATCCAGCAGGATTATTATTCCTCCACTTATGGTGACAAAGGCTATCTGATGCTGATGATTGATATCAATGACCCAGAAAAGCCGCTCATTAAGCTGAGAACGTGGCAGCCAGAGAAAGACCCAGAGTTTGGACTTTATGGTCCTGGTGACTTTTAATAGAGAATTGAGAGATTGATAATATTAACTAAGCAAGTTGAATGATAATATAACTATGAGAGTGTCAATTTTTTTAGCGGCTGCTGCAATGATGGTATCCGTGTCTGCGAGTGCACAAGTGGACAGTCAGCCGTGGGATAAGTTCAACCACCTGAATGTTGGCGTAACGTTGGGAACGACGGGACTGGGTGTCGAGGCCAGTATGCCCATTAACAAATATTTGTGGGTACGCTCGGGACTGAGTTTCATGCCACGTGTGGAGGTGCCGATGACTTTTGGCATCCAGATTGGTGATGACCCTGCGGCCAGTAAGAATAAGTTCGATCGCATGGCCAGTGTATTGGAGGATCTTACTGGTACCCCTGTGAGTGACGAAGTGAAAATGACGGGCAAGGCGAAGATGTGGAACTGGCATGTGCTGTTCGATATTTATCCTTTGCAGCAGAATTTGCATTGGCGTGTGACAGCGGGATTCTTCCTCGGCCCGTCAAATGTCGCAGAGGCGTTTAACCAAACGGAAAGTATGACGTCGCTGTTGGCTGTTGACATCTACAACAATACTTACGATAAACTGCACGGTAAGACAATGCGCGAACTGGCTAATGTGAAACTGATAGACCTGGGACCAGGCTATGAAGACATTTATACCGACCTGGATGTATTGCTGAAGATGCAAGAATTGTTTGATAAAGCCGGACGCATGGGAATCCATTTAGGCGACTATTCTCACGACATCACAGACGAGGATGGCAACGTGATTCACAAGAAGGGTGATCCCTATGTGATGACTCCAAATCAGGAACACATGGTGAAAGCGGACATGAAGGTGAATGCTTTCAAGCCGTATATCGGTATAGGCTACGATGGTCGCCTGGTGAAAGGTAACGACCGTCTGCATGTCGGTTTTGATGCTGGTATCATGCTCTGGGGCGGTAAGCCCAGCCTTTACGCACACGACGGTACGGACCTGATTAACGACGTGGAGGGCATTACTGGCAAGGTCGGTGACTACGTGGACTTTATGTCCAAACTGTCGGTATATCCCGTAGCGAACGTACGATTTACTTACACCATATTCTAAAATTAAACCCCAGCCAAACGGCTGGGGTTTATCTTTGGATGATTTCCTGTTATTTTACCACATATTTGCGACCATTCATGATATAGACGCCACGTGACAGCTGGCTGTCGGTAACCTTACGGCCTTGCAGGTCGTAGATATTGCCAATTTTGCCATCTGCAGTGATAGCGTGGATACCTGTAGTTCCGTCGGTGATGTTTACGAATTCGCCCCAACCATAAGCATTCTGATATGCTTCAACGCAACCCTCGGGTACGTTGACTATGCAGGCCTCTTTATCGACACCGGCAAATACTGATAATGCAGTGAAAACGTCACCATCATAGAGTGATGGTGGTATAGTAGCCATGACATTGATAATTTCCAGTGAAGTACAATTTTTGAATGCATTACTACCAATGGCAACAATTGTTTCCGGGATGGTTATTACTTTCAGTCCAGTATTACCTTGGAAAGCGCCACTGGCAATGGTTGTTACAGTGTATACCACGCCATTCTGAATCACGGCCTCAGGAATAGAATAAGTAGAACCAGCGTTAGAATTACCTGCAAACGATACAGTGTTGCCTTCTTCTACGATGTATTCTGAGCCATCTTCGTCGATGATGATGGCTGCTTTGATGGTCAGTATACCTGCCACGTATGAAATATTGTAGTTTTCGGCCTCTGCACCGCTGACAACGATTTCGTATTCACCAGGTTCGCTGTTCTTGGTGGCGTTGCACGTGATGATGGGCTGTTTGGTCAGCACACTATTGTCATCGTTGTTCTTGAAACCTCTGTAACTTACTTCAAACTCAGGCAATTCGTCGCCCTGTGTAATCTCATAGCTTTGGGCTGTGATGGTGAGCTGAGCCTTGCTGATGGTCAGTGTGCCTTCCGTCAGATTGACGACGTCGTTGGCCAACGTTCCCTTGTCAATGTTGATGGTATAGGTGCCTACAGGTGACTGTGAGGTGGCTTCGCAACTCAGTGCGGGTTCACCTTGAGGGGTGCCGTCGGTGACCGTATAGGTCAGCGTGGGAATGTTGTTACCGTAAACCATCGTTTTGTCATCAGCCTTGATGCTTACTTTGGTCTGCATGGGAGCAATAACGACATCAAAGTCAGCGGGTAATACCTGAGTCTCATCAGGGTTTGAAAGCACAATATTGCTAAAGTGGATGGTGCCAGACTGGAAATTGCTGGATGCCACGATAGTGATATTGATAACAGCACCTTCGGTACCTGAAATCAGCTTATTCTTCTCATGTTTCAAAGTGAAACGAATATTTCCGTTACTCAGACGGTTGGATGATAACGAATGCTTCGCTGTGCATCTTGAAGTTTTTTCTGCTTTGTATTCTTCTTCTTCCTCATCATAAGGTATCGACAAACCTTCGGGGAGTGTAATATCGAATTGAAGGGCTGTAACTTCATAATCAGGGTTTATTAAGTCTACAGCCAGAGTCTTTGTCTCTCCAGCGCTGATGGTAAAGTCTTCTGCTGCAAGCCTTGACTGACTCTGAGCACTGGCAGCAAAAGGAAGCATTGCCAATAAAAGCAGACTTATTTTAATAATATGCAGTGTTTTCATCTTCTTATTCAGCTTTTAAAATAATATTTCCTAATATAACGGCATCGGTCACATTTACAGTGCCGTCGTTGTTTAAGTCAGCTTCAGATGTTTCTGGCGTAATACCCAAAATCATATTGCCAATAACAACATAGTCGGTGACATTCACTTTGCTGTCGTGATTGAGGTCACCTCTTGTATAGCTGGGCTCTTCACCTGTAGTCACTTTCAGTACGTCGGGAGCTGAAGTGCTGACAGTGATGTAAGCCGTATTGGCTGGGATATACTGTAGGCTGGTAGCCTTGACAAAAGCCAGCGAACCGTCACTTGCTGTGCCGAGCACACGCATGGTGCTGGGGTCGTACTCTTTCACATTGGTATGCTTGCCGGCATTGGGATTGCAGAAGTAGACACCAGTGAGCTTGTTGCCTGAAGCAGAACCACTGGTAGAGGCACCGACATTCAGCTTGTTACTGGTTGGTGCTTGTGCCGAACACTTGATAATGACTGGGGTAGAGGTAGGAACACCACCGGTTATTTCCTTAATGTGAACCTTTCCTGTGGTCTCGTTAATGTCGTCGACATAGTAGGCTTCCATTCCTTCTGAGAAGAAGGTGAATGGGAATGCTGCATAGAATGTCTGATAGTAGCTGCCTCCTGCCGCAACGGTAGGTGCAAGTCCGAAGTAGTTGTCGCCAGTCGTTACCGGAATAACATCCCAATCAAGATATTCGCCTTGTGACGGGCCGATATTAGTTACCAAAGAGCCTCTTTCTATTTCTTCTTCGGTAGAAAGGAAGGTAATCTGCTCATCTGCAAGGTATTTCGTCATACCGCTTTTGCTGGCATAACACCAGTATTTGCCGTCACCCATGTCCTTAGCTCTAACCTCATAAGAGATAATCGAGTAGCTGCCCGTTCCCTGACTCTGCAGATCGTAGCCCTCGGTCATCTTCTTAATATATATGACAGAACCCGGGTCGGAAACTACTATGTCCCAGCTGCGCTGGGTGCAAAGGGCACCCATATCGGCATCGGTCGTCTGTAGATTGATGCTGCCTCTATTGTCGAGCACACGGGCGTAGCGCTCCTGCTTCGAACTTTTTACACGGTAGTATCCGTTTGCAATCTGAGCCTGGGCTGCCAGCGTAAAAATCAAAGTGAGTAAAAGGAGTTGAATTCTTTTCATAAGTATAGGTTATTTGAAAAAGAATCTGACTCCTACCATACTGCTGTGGTATGGATAAGAGTCAGACTCAATATTGGTTTAAACTATGAAAAACATGCGAATTACTCTGCAATACAGATAGTCACACGGTTGAGGTCGTTCTCGGCGAACGGCTGTACACGTGAACCCTTAGAATCGAAGGAAATTCGATTTGCAGAGATGTTGTACTCGTTAATCAGAGCCTTTACAACTACGTCGGCACGCTGCTTAGCGAGACGGTCGTTGATGCGGTTGTTACCAGTACCTGCGTCAGCATAACCAGTAACTTCAACCTTAGCATTGGGGTTCTGCTTCAGATAGTCGGCGATGTCCTTGATCTTCTCAGCCTCGGTCTCTCTCACCTTGAACGAATTGGGCTTCACCTCTACCTTAGCGGGAACCTCTACGACCTTCTCAACAACCTTCTCCACGTAGCGAATCTCGGGCTCGGGATCAGGAGTGAACTTGGTGGTATAAGTCTTGCCGAGGTTGATCTTCAAACCAGCGAGGGCGTTGAAGTACCAGTCCCAGTTGCCAGCCTTCTTTGAGTTGTACTTGTCAGAGAGGGTGTTGGCATTACCTTCGATGTTGATGCTGACCTTGTCAGAAACACGGAAGTCGAAGAGCAGACCAGCCTTACCGAAAGGTCTTACCTCGGTGCCGTTCCAGAGATAACGCATGTTCTGTTTGCCATCATAATACCAATTGGTGTTCTGATAAGCAGCAATCTGCTTCTCTACATCCTGTGCCTCATCGTTCTTGAAACCGATGTTAACACCACCGCCAATCAGAGCATATACGTTGAGCAGACGGTTGGGATTGTAGTTGCAAACAATGTTAGAGAGGTTGAACGTGAACTCCAGAGAAGGAGCAACATAGTTCCACTTCCACTTACCCTCATACTCTAATCCAGCAGCGATATCATTATCATCGAGCTTGATGACGCCCTTGCTCTGCCAAGCATTTACTGCGAGACGCAGACCAACAACCTTTGAGAAGTTGTAACCTACACCAATCTGTGCAGTAGGAGACAACAGATCGCTGATATACCAATGGGGCTGGAACACATATTCTGTGGTGCCTTTCTGCTCGGCCTGGGCAGATGCTGAAAGCACGCCCAGGAAAAGCAGAAGTGACATTATTACTTTTTTCATGTTCTTAATCCTTTAAAATGTTTACTTAAAAATTAGAACTTTACGTAGAAACGCTTGATGACAACCTTGCCATGATAGTCAATGGCGCTGTAGGCAATCTCGTAGGTGTAGCCAGCCTGACCCTTAATGGTGCAAGTCTTCTCGCTGTCGATAACCTTCAACATGTTGTCACCATTAGCAGCCTTACCAATGCTTGCAGCAGCAGGATTGCCGGCAGCATCCCAAACGTCAGTTACAGCAACGAACTTCTTGAAAGCAGGAGCAAGCAACTCAAGCGTGTAAGAGGTGGGAACGAGTTCCAATGAAGTACCACTCACCTTAGTAGGATTCTTCTTTGACTTAGACAGCATACTAATCTTCGTACCATCCTTAGCAATCAGAATAGGCTGCAGAGCTCTGTTAGGAGCCTTACTGAAGATGCTGTTCATCTTGTTGTAAGCACGTGTAATAAGACTATTTATCTCAGACTTGACATCGTCGAAAGCATCATGGATGGTAGCGTTAAGATCACCAATAGCGATAACATCGTTCAGCAGATCAGCCAGCGGGCTGGTAGAGCCATAACGGGCGTTAATCTGGTCAGCAACATATTTGAGAGTGTTGTAGAAGTTAACATCCTTTTCGAAGGTAATGGGTACACTTTTAACTATGTTCGGACCACTCTGCGTTCCATAAGTTTGCCAAGGGTTGGTTTGCCATTTTTCCAGAGTAATGTTAAAAACTTCGGGAGCAGTCATGTCTGCCATATAGTATATATATTGACCATCAGTTATCAAGAAGTAAGCCACATTACCATTTTCGTCCAACAAAGTCTGCTCGATGGTGATTGTTACATTCGGATTGGTAGGATCGATGACAATGTCCTTGATGATAGTGTTGGGATCATACTTCGAGAAGTCAGGCACATTAAGATGGAACTTGTTGCTAATCTTATCAATAATCTCATCAGCTAATTCCTGCAGTTTTCCCTCACCAGGCAGGTTTACATTCAGATCCTTCAGGAATGCATAAGAGAAGGGCTTGATAGCGGTAGCAGCCAGACCATACTGTGAATAAACGTCGTAACTCTTTGTAGTAGTCATGTCATAAGTGTTCTCGGGGCTCGTCCAAGTAGCCTTGATAGCATAAGCAGGCATAACATCCTTCATGCTTGACAGAAGGGCTGCACCGAAGCCCAGCACGCTGCTCTTGGTCTTCTGCTTCAGCATTGTCTTAGCCTCGTCCTCGAGGTCCTTAAAGTTAATGCGAACCTTTGCCTTGTCGATGTCGCTTGCTTTCAGAGTAGCCTCAGTTTCATAGAAACCGTTGTTAGCACGAGTATAACCGAAGGTCAACTCTTTATCAGACTTCTTCAGCGGAGACAGAGATACTACAGAGGCTTCGCCCTTAGAGTTCTCCAGAGTCAGAGTTTTATTCGTGAAGTCAACATTAGAGGGGTTCACAGTCAGATACAGTTTACCTGCGTTACCAGCCTCTTTACCATCCTTCTGGCCAACGAATTGTTCGCCTCCGTTCAGGGAAACTTTGCCCGCAGCATCACCAGGATTCATACCCATCACTTCAACGTTACGCTCAGTCCAGAACTCAGAAGCGTCAACATAGTCTGCAGTCTTGACAGAGGGGAACGATACATTGTTAGTGGCCTCACCGTAATATGCAGCAAGCATCTGTGAACGAACGTCCAGAGGAGTGTTGAAGTAGCCGATGACGGGGCTCTCAGTGCCCTGAATGATGATACCAGTCACCATCTTGTCGAGCAGGTCGTCGATGCGCTTGTTGAGCAGATAAACCTCCTCGGCAAGCTGTCCCTTGGTAACCAAACCGCGAACGGCACGCTCCAGGTCGTCGATACGATCACTGTTAGTCTGAGCGAGCAGCAATGCTTTCTCTGAAAGCTTCATAGCAGAATCTGCGGCAGCCTTAGCCTCAGCAATCTTAGCCTTGCACGCTGAATCGCAGCCACCGATATAGATGGTGTCGTGAGTATGCGTCAGAGCATTAACGATAGAGTCAACGCGGGTGTTCAGATTTGTCAGGTTATCGCCCCAACCGGCAATAGCGTCACGCAGACTGTCAATGCGGATTGAATCCTGCTTAGCCAGATTTTCAACATAAACCAACCAAGAGTTCAAAGTGTTCAACATCTTCAGACTGTCGCTGTGTTGGTTGAGTCTAACAAAAATCAAGCTGTCATTGTAGGGGTTCTCAATGTAAATAATAGTTGTGTCACCACCACCACCACTAGGGAGATTCTGTATCAAAGAATCAAGTGTCTTCTGGAGAGCATCAAGCTTCTTCTGAGCCTGTTGAAATTCTGTCTGAGAAGCGTAATTTTCAGGTTTGCAGCCGCAACTCTTAATCTGGCCAATGGCTGTCCAAAGGTCTTTAATCTGTTGCTCAAGTTGTTCGCGAAGATTCTTCTCAGTGTTGATACGAGCCTTCAGGTCATCGTAAGAATCCTCATCGTAGTCTTTACAAGCTACGAAACTGCTCATGCTAAACACTGCCAGTGCAAACATGAGGAATCCAGTAATAATTTTCTTGTTCATAAATAAATTAATATTACAATTAAACATTTTGGTTATTGTTTTCTCTATGTATATATATATATGGATTATGTGCAGGCGATATGCCCACGAATCCCCTTACTTTCGTTTCACTTTTTCTCAAATTCGCTGCAAATTTAAGTTTTTTTTTCATATCTTCCAAAAAAATAGCTACTTTTTTTGCAGAAAATGTGTTTTTTTTGTGTTATCTCAGTCTTTTTTAGTAACTTTGCGTTCGAAAATGAATAAAAAAAGTAACACAAGGAACATGAAACGACTTTTTGCAGTACTATTAGGGGTGATGGTCTTGTTCGGTGCTTATGGCCGTGAACGCATCAATTTCGACAAAGGGTGGCGATTTAATCTCGGTGGCAACATGCAGATGGCTTCTGCGGAGTATGATGACAGTCGGTGGCGCTTGCTTGACTTACCCCACGACTGGGCCATCGAAGGTGATTTCAGTGCCGACAACAAGTCGGGAGCGGGGGGCGGTGCTCTGCCTGGTGGTGTAGCCTGGTACAGAAAACATTTCCGTGTGCAGGATGTCTGTAAATATTACCTTGAGTTTGATGGCATTTATATGAATGCCGTTGTATTCGTCAATGGCGAGGCTGTTGACTATCGCCCCTATGGCTATAGCTCGTTTGTTGTCGACATCACTCGTTATCTGCGCTGTACGGACAATGTAATTGCCGTACGTGTGGACAATAGCGACCAGCCCAATTCGCGCTGGTATTCCGGTTGCGGCATCTATCGCCACGTGTGGTTGACCAAGACCGAATATGTTCATGTGAAGCATTGGGGTTTGCATGTAGAGACCGATGCAAAGACTGGAAAGGTCAAGGTCAAGGCCGAAGTGTTAGGCAAGGACTATAGTGTACAGTATAGCATGAAGGATGCTGCGGGTCGTGAGGTTGCAAAAGGCAGTGGTAAAGAGACGGTATTGCACGTTAATCCCGCAACCTTGAAATTATGGTCGCCAACCTCTCCTTATATATATAAGGTTTGCGCACGCGTATATAATAAAGGTAAAATGGTTGACGAGGTAACTACTACGACGGCGTTCCGCAATTTCCGCTTCGATGCGAAGACCGGCTTCTGGCTCAATGGCAAGAATATGAAGTTGAACGGTGTTTGTGAGCACCACGATCTGGGATGTCTGGGTGCTGCCGTAAATGAGGACGCCCTGCATCGCAAACTATTGAAACTGAAGGCGATGGGCGTCAATGCCATCCGTTCGAGTCATAACCCTCCGGCTCCCGAACTGCTGAATATGTGCGACACGATGGGTTTCATCGTGATGGATGAGTCGTTTGATATGTGGCGCCGTCGTAAGACACAGAACGACTATGCCCGTTTCTTCGACAAATGGCATGAGCGCGACCTGACCGATATGGTGTTGCGCGACAGGAACCATCCTTGTATCCTGATGTGGTCGATAGGTAACGAGGTGCTGGAACAGTGGAACAGTGCCGATGCCGACACATTGACGCTGGAACAGGCGAACCTCATCCTGAATGCCGGTCACGATGCCTCGACATTGGCCAAGGACGGCGAGAAGAGTGTCAATACGCTGATGGCCGAACATCTGGCAGACATCATCCGCCGTTACGACACCACGCGTCCCATTACTGCCGGTTGTAACGAACCATCGCCAGGTAACCACCTGTTTAAGGGCAAGGCACTGGACATCATCGGCTATAACTATCATCACGAATGGATTAAGGATGTACCGCAGAACTTCCCCGGCCGACCGTTTATCATGACGGAATCGGTGTCGGCACTGCAGACCAACGGTTACTACCGTATGCCGTCGGACGAGGTCATTATAGCCCCGAAAGACTGGCGCGAGACGTATAAGGACTCGACCTATATGTGTTCGGCCTACGACAATATGCATGCTCCCTGGAGTTCGACACACGAAGAGACATGGGATGTGGTAAAGCATACACCGTATGTTGGCGGACAGTTTATTTGGACGGGCTTCGACTATATCGGCGAACCGACGCCTTACGGTTTCCCCGCCCGCAGCAGTTATTTCGGTATCATCGACTTGGCCGGACAGCCGAAAGATGTCTACTATATGTACCAGAGCGAATGGACCGACAAGCCTGTGCTTTACTTGTTCCCACACTGGAACTGGCAGGAGGGGCAGGAAATTGACATGTGGTGTTACTATAACCACGCTGACGAGGTAGAGCTCTTTGTCAATGGCAAGAGTCAGGGTGTTCGTCGCAAGACACAAAGAACGGGGGAACCGATAAATGGTGCTGCTCTGAATACGCCTTACCATGTGGGTTGGCGTGTGAAGTATGAACCCGGCGAGGTGATGGTCATTGCCCGCAAGAACGGCCAGCCCACGCTCAATCAGGTTATCCGTACTGCAGGTGCTCCCCACCATATCCAGCTCGATATCGACTATAAGGGTAAGGAACTGACCTTCGTACAAGCTACCGTTGTCGATAAGGACGGCAACCGTTGTCCGACGGCCGAGAACCAGTTGCGTTTTACGACCAATAAGGGTAAAGTCGTTGGCACCGATAATGGCTGTCAGACCTCGATGGAGCGTTTTACCAGTTCCAATCGCAAGGCTTTCTTCGGTCGTTGTATCGCTGTCGTGAAGGGACATGGGGAACTGACGGTCAGTGCCGATGGCCTTTCGCCGAACAAAATCAGGTTCTGAAATCTGAAACGTTAAACACTAAATATTAATTATGGAAAAGAAAAACTGGAAACCAGCTACGCTCTGCGTGCAGGCTGGCTGGGAACCCAAAAACGGAGAGTCGCGTGTGCTCCCCATCTATCAGAGTACAACATTTAAGTATGACAATACCGAAGAGATGGCTGATCTCTTCGATTTGAAGAAGGAGGGCTATTTCTATACCCGTCTGGCAAATCCGACAAACGACGCGGTGGCGCGTAAGATTGCCGCCTTGGAGGGTGGAGTAGGGGCTATGCTGACGTCATCCGGACAGGCAGCGAATTTCTATGCGCTCTTTAATATCTGTGAGGCAGGTGATCATTTCGTCACTTCTAACGAGATCTACGGTGGAACGTACAACCTCTTCGGCGTGACGTTGAAGAAGCTCGGCATCGAGTGTACGTTCATCTCGCAGGAGGCCAGCGAGGAGGAAATCGACAAGGCTTTCCGTCCGAATACAAAGGCACTGTTCGGTGAGACCATCTCGAATCCAGGCTGTAAGATTCTCGACATCGAGAAGTTTGCCCGTATTGCCCATAAGCACGGCGTTCCTTTGATTGTCGACAATACTTTCCCGACACCCATCAACTGTCGTCCTTTCGAATGGGGTGCGGATATCGTGACGCATTCTACGACGAAATATATGGACGGTCACGCCACACAGGTTGGCGGATGTGTCGTCGATAGTGGTAACTTTGATTGGGATGCTCATGCTGACAAGTTCCCGGGACTCTGCACCCCCGATGACTCGTATCACGGACTGACCTATACGAAGGCCTTCGGAAAGATGGCCTACATGACCAAGCTCGTGGCACAGTTGATGCGAGACTTGGGCAGCATCCCCTCGCCTCAGAATGCTTTCCTGCTGAATCTCGGACTGGAGACACTCCATCTGCGCATCAAGCGTCACTGCGAGAATGCCCAGCGTGTTGCGGAGTTCCTGGCTCAGGACAATCGCGTGGCCTGGGTACACTATAGCGGACTGAAGAATGACGAGTGTCATGCATTGGCTGAAAAGTATCTGCCGAACGGCTCATGTGGCGTTATTGCCTTCGGACTGAAGGGAACACGCGAGACAGCTGTACAGTTTATGGATTCCCTCAAGCTCATTGCAATCGTCACTCATGTGGCTGATGCCCGTACTTGTGTGCTTCATCCCGCCTCGCATACCCACCGTCAGCTCTCCGACGAGCAGTTGCGTGAGGCTGGTGTAGCCCCCGACCTCATTCGTCTGTCTGTAGGTATTGAGGATTGTGACGACATCCTGGCAGATATCCGTCAGGCTCTCGAAAAAATATAATATCTAACATCCCCACATTACCTACAAACCCTATGCATATAGCAATTGCAGGAAATATCGGAAGCGGCAAGTCGACACTCACGCAGATGCTCGCCAAGCATTACGGATGGGAGCCGCGTTACGAGTCGGTGGATAACAATCCTTATCTGGAGGACTACTATCGTGACATCCACCGGTGGTCGTTCAATCTGGAGGTGTACTTCCTGAAGGAACGCTTCCGAGACCTGCTGGCTATTGCCGAGTCGCAGCACAGCGTCATCCAGGACCGTACCATCTATGAGGGCGTCTATGTGTTTATGCAGAACAATAAGGCGATGGGTAACCTCTCCGACCGCGACTATGAGACCTATATGGAACTCTTCGAGCAGATGATGTCGATGGTGCGCGTTCCTGACCTGATGATTTATCTGCGGGCTTCCGTTCCCCATCTGGTGGCAAATATCCAGAAGCGCGGACGAGAATATGAACAGACTATCCAGCTGGATTATCTTCAAAACCTCAACGAACGGTACGACGATTTCATCTATCACAAATATCCTGGACAGGTGATGACCGTCAACAAAGACGACCTCGACTTCCTGCATAATCCCAAGGATTTCGCACAGATTGTCGACAGGATTGACCGCACGCTCTTCGGACTCTTCCCAAACCTCTAAACTTTCAACTCTCAACTCTCAACTTTCAATCGTATGCACATCGCAATCGCCGGAAACATCGGCAGCGGGAAAACCACGCTGACCAAATTGCTCGCCCACCGTTATGGTTGGACGCCACGTTTCGAACCAGTAGATAACAATCCCTATCTGGCAGATTTCTATGCCGATATGCCTCGCTGGTCATTTAACCTGCAGGTGTACTTCCTGAACAAGCGTTTCAAGGAAGTGGTAGAGATTTCCAAGTCGAAGGAAGTCATCATTCAGGACCGAACCATTTTCGAAGATGCCCGTATCTTTGCGCCAAACCTGCACGGACAGGGGATGATGAGCGACCGCGACTTCGAGAACTACAGTGACCTCTTCGACCTGATGATGTCGCTGGTGAAGTTGCCGGATCTCATGATCTATATCCGTTCCTCCATTCCTACGCTGGTGGCACAGATTCAGAAACGAGGCCGCGAATACGAGCAGACCATGCGTTTGGATTATTTGCAGGGTCTGGAGAAACGCTATGAAGAATGGATAGCAACGTACAAGGGCCCGTTGATTATCGTCGACGGTGACCATTGTAAGTTTGGCGACAATCCCGAGGATCTGAAGCAGGTCACAGACATGATTGACGCCAAACTCTTCGGCCTGTTCCCGATGGAATAGCTATTTCCCGAGGAATTTGGTGTCAAGGTAGCGCTGAAAGGCTTCCTTGTACAGGTCTCCGATGGGGATTTTGTTGAGATTGATGATGTAGGAGCGGTGTATGCGCATGAAATTGGCAGGCAACCGCTCCTCCATTTTTTTCATTGACAGCAGCGTGATGATAGGTTTGGCATCGGAGTCGAGCCATACTTTCAGATATTCGCTCATACCTTCGATATAACGGATATCACTGATATTCACCTTGACGATACGGTAGTCGGTCTTGAGGAAGAGGACGTCGGAAGTTGTGGGGGCGTCGGCGGCGGAACCGCCGACCATTCGACCGGCAGATGTAGGAACTTTGTCTTCTAACCTTTTCTTCAGGCGATTGGCGGCTCGCTGGAAGTCCTGCAACCCGAAGGGTTTGAGCAGGTAGTCGACGGCATTGACGCGGAAGCCTTCTACGGCATATTCCGAGTAGGCCGTCGTGAAGACGACGAGTGGTGGTACGGTGAGCGACTTCACGAAGTCCATGCCGTTGAGGGACATGATAGACGTCTGGTTCGTCTTGTATATTCAGTGTATAGTTGTTGTCATACAGTAAGTTTAAGCGTTGTTTGACATTCTTGAGTCCTACGCCGCCTTTTTCTTCGTTGGGCTTGTCAGCCTTCGAGTTGCGGCAAGTGAAGTGTAGCTTGTCGTCGACAGCCACTTTAATGTCGATAAACGACTCATGTTGGTACGAGATGCCGTGTTTGAAGGCATTCTCGATAAAGGTGATGAGCATCAGGGGCGGAATCTGACGATCGGGAACCTCCTGAGGTAAGTCGACGGAAATCCGCACCTTATCGGTATATCGCAACTGCATCAGTGTGACGTAATGGCGAATGAAATCAAATTCGCGCGAGAGGGGTACCCCCTTCTTGTCACCTTCATACAATACAAAACGCATCATTTTCGACAGTTCCAATATCGTGTCCTTCGCTTTCTCTGGGTCGATATCCACCAGTGCATGGATGTTGTTCAGCGTGTTCATGAAGAAGTGCGGATTGATTTGATACCTCAGATATTCCAACTGCTGTTCCAGATTCTCCTTTTCCAGTGCCAGCAGTTTCTTTTGATCGTTGCGCGTTTTGAAATAGAGTTTGATACCGAGGTTCATACCGCACATGAGGATGACAATGACGATAGCTACAATGTCGTGTTCACCGATGAAAGCAGGAGGACGCCTGAACTCTTGCTTCTCGCCTCTAAACTCTGGCGGGGGCTCGTGACCAAAGCGGTCGCCCATGGGCCCAGGCTCATGCATTTCCATGTCGTGAAGCTGATGTCTGCGCATGTGGTCAGGCTTGTTGCTGCACTGGTAGAAGGCAAAAGCCCCTATCATACATGCTGTCAGCAGGGCATAGAACCAACGTTTGTGGCGGTAGATAAGCAGCGGGGCGAGTATGAAGTTATGGACGACGAAGATGAGCAGATATACCCAGAAATGCCGCCATATCATCCACACCTCCTGCCAATTGAAAGTCAGTTCGCTATCGTTGGTGGTGCGGATATATAGGCTCAGCAGTGGCGCTGCGAAGAGGAGTCCCCACAGCGCCACGTAGGCCGTATTCTCATATTTAGATTGTTCTTGCATCCATTTCATATAACGGACTTTTTTGCTTTTTATTGTGTTTTACCAGCCACCGGGACGAACGCCGTTACCGCCAGGACCTCCGCCCATACTGCTATTGATGGTGTTCGAGGCCGTCACCGTCGTTGACGTAGACCCCAGATTGAGCGTATAGCTCGAGCCATTCTGCATGCCTGGCACAGAGATCAGGATGGTACCGTTGTTGTAAGAGTAGGGCGGCATGTTGAATGAAGCCAGTGTGGTTGAGCCGTTTGCGATGGTGACGGTCGAGTTAGCACTGATGGAACCGCTAGTGGTAACAATACCTTGTGTGGTGCTACCCAATGAACCGTCGAAGCGTCCGCCAATGCCGAAGATGTTACCACCCGAGATATAGAGTTTCTTCTGTTCGTTGATATCGATACCGGCCTCAGCTCCACCGGCACCCATCGCGATAATCGTGCCGCCCTTCAGATACATGTTGCCATTGGCGTCGATACCGTCGTTGTTCGTTCCTACGGCCACCACCGTACCACCGCTGATAGTGAGGTCGCCGCTGGAGTTGATGGCGTCGTCGTGAGCTGATACCATCACCGTACCGTCCGTAATGTCGAGCGTGCCCTTACTTTCTATTCCCTCAGCGTTATTGCCTGTGGTGCGCACCATCAGGTCACCGCCCGAGATAGTCAGTACGCCATGTTCGTTCTTCGTACCAATCTTGATACCTTTGGGTGACGACGTGTAAGCATCGTCCAAATTGTCGGTATTGCCTGTATAGTCGTGGCTCTCCTGTGTGCCGTTGCTATAGTACAGTCCGCCCTCGGTGATGACGCGAATCTTTCCTCCTGTGATATAGGCTTCCCAGTCGGCCTTCAGACCTTTTCCACCGCTACCAGTAGCCTTCACATTGATCTCACCGCCGTTGATGTTCATGATAGAGTCGCATTTGATACAAGCAGCTGCTTTGGTCTCCAGGTCCTCTGTATCCCATTCGCCATTGCCGGTACAGATGACGTTCGTACGTCCGCCGTTGATGTAGATATTGTTGTCGCAGTTGATACCCTTAGCACCCTCACCATCCGTCTCGACATTGATGATGCCGCCATTGATGATGGCGTCGCTGCCCTTGATGCCGTTAGGAACGTTGCCACCAGGAGTAAAATTATTGGATGTGTCAAACGGATCGTCCGACGAACAGGCTGTCGTGATAGCCATTGATGCTGTGAGCATCACTAAATAAATCATTTTTTTCATATCCTTTGCTTTATTTTTAAGAGAGATTTGCTTGTTTTGTTTGCAAAGGTAGATAAAAAGAGCCGGTTCGCAAAAAATATTCAGCGAACCGGCTCATTATTTCAGTGAAACGAGGAAGAAACCTTCTTCCATCATACATCTTACATCTTACAGTCCGAGAGCTGGACAGCCTTCTCGGCCTTTATAGTCCGAGAGCTGGACAGCCTTCTCGGCCTTTATAGTCCGAGAGCCTCCTTGGTCTTATCAGCTGCAGCGTCAACAGCCTCGCTGGCCTTCTCCTTGGCAGCGTCAACAGCAGCGTCTTTGGCGTCCTCAACAGCATCGACCACAGAATCCTTGGCAGCTTCAGCTGCGTCGCCTACTGACTGCAGGAAACCATTCACCACGTTTTCGGGTTCGATATCCGTAATGGCGCTGACAGCAGCAGCTACGGCAGCATTGTCACCAACCAGAGCCTTTACCTTGTCGGCATTCTCCTTCAGGAAGTTCTGCACCTTCGCAACATACTCCTTGGCAATCTCAGGATTGGTCTTGATGAGTTCAGTCACCTTTACCTTGACGGTTTCCAATACAGCCTGCAGCTTAGAAGCGTCACCTGCCTCAATCTGCTCGCTCAGGGCGCTGATAGAGAGGTTTGCAGCCTCTTCGGCCAGAGAGTCAATGATAGCGGCAGAGTCCACCTCGTCAGCGGGAGCCTGCGTCTTGTTACCACACGATGTGAAACCAATGGCAAATACGGCCATTACAGCAAACAAAATCTTCTTCATAATGTACTTTCTCCTTAATTATTAATTAAACATAAATAAAAGTTTCTCACAAAACTGACGGCAAATTTAAGCCATTTTTGCGCTCGTTGTACTTTTCATATCCTTTTTTTGTATTTTTTTAAGTATTCTAACCTGATTTGTTTTGCATTTTCGTTCGATTTGCACAACCTTTGACCTTTGGTCAAGGTACTTCCGTTCGAAAAAGCTCAAATAATATTTGGCTTTTTGCTCACTTATTCGTACCTTTGACCTTTGGTCAAGGTAGGCTGCATCTCGGAAATGAAAATAAATCCTAATTTATTTTGCATTTCGCTCGATTTGCACTACCTTTGCAGGCTGAAACATGTTTCGAATAAAGAAATTAGACATATTTATTGCCAGACAGTTCGCGTTGCTGTTTTTCGCCACCTTCTTCATCTGCCAGTTTGTGCTGATGATGCAGTTCCTGTGGCGTTACGTCGATGAACTGATAGGAAAGGGACTGTCGCTCGAGGTGATGGCTCAGTTCTTTTGGTATATGGGACTGATGCTCATGCCGCAGGCTTTCCCACTAGCCATTCTGCTGTCGTCGTTGATAGCCTTTGGTAATCTGGGTGAAAGTTCGGAGCTGACAGCCATTAAGGCGGCGGGCATTTCGCTGATGCAGGCCTTCCGCTCGTTGATTGTCATTGTCTCTGGCATTGCTATCATGTCGTTCTTCTTTCAGGAATTCATTGCTCCAAAGGCTTTCATCTCGTTCCGTCAGTTGCTCATCTCGATGAAGCAGAAGAATCCTGAGGTGGAAATTCCTGAGGGTATTTTCTATGATGGCATTCCGGGTTCTAACCTCTACGTACAGAAGAAGAACGTCAAGACAGGATTACTCTATGGCATCATGATATATCGTATGAACGGCGGTTACGAGGATGCTGCGATCATCTTGGCCGATTCCGGTCGTATCCAGGCAACAGCCGAGAAAAAGCACATGCTTCTGACGCTATATAGCGGCGAGTGGTTCGAGAATATGCGCCAGTCAGGTATGAATGTTGCCGCCAACGTGCCTTATCGTCGTGAGACTTTCTCTACCAAGCGTATAGTCCTCGATTTCGACAGCGGTTTCGATATGGCTGATGCCGGTTGGATATCACTGGACGCCCGCGCCAAGAGTATGGGTAAAATATTGCACGACCTCGACTCCATCCACGAGTTCAACGACTCCGTTGGCCACCAGTTCTTCCGCGAGTCCGCTTTCGGTATGAACCGCGCTATGGCCCTAAACAAAGAAGATTCTGTGAAGGTTGTCGAGACGCTGGCCCGTCATCCTTTGAATCTGGACTCTGTCTTTGAGAAGCTTTCCAGTGAGAAAAAACAGGCGGTGATTACACAGGCAAGCAATGGTGCGCGGGCCGTTCTCAACGAGATGGACTACAAGGTTGACTATTCTGAGAGTCTGAACCGTGAAGAACGTGCCCACGAGATGGAGGCCATCAACAAGGTGACGCTGTCGCTGTCGTGTCTCATCTTCTTCTTCATCGGAGCTCCACTGGGTGCCATCATCCGCAAAGGCGGTCTGGGTGTGCCGGTTATCATTTCCGTATTGGTGTTCATCATATTCTATATCCTTGACAATACGGGTATGAAGATGGCGCGAGACGACAACTGGACGGTATGGTTCGGAAAACTCCTCGGTACGGCCGTGCTTTCACCCATTGCCATATTCTTCACCTACAAAGCCAACAACGACTCGGTGGTATTCAATATCGACCTCTACAAACAGATCCTCAGCCGGATGCTTGGTCTGCGCTCCAAGCGTAGCATCAGCCGTAAGGAGGTCATCATTGAAGAACCGAAGTATCTGGTTGATGCTGAGATGCTCAAGAATGTCAGTATCGAAATCGAACGCTATGGCGAGGACCACCACCTGTTGCGCTGGCCCAATCCCATCAAGGTGTTCTTCCGGCCTGGTGACGACCACGACATCGAATATATCAACAATGTGCTTGAGACGGCTATCGAGGACCTGTCATACACGAAGAACAGTTATGTGCTGATGAAACTCAATCAGTTCCCAGTCATTGCTACTCGTGCCCATACGCGACCCTTCCAGCGCAAGTGGTTGAACGCCATTACAGGTATCTTCCTGCCTACGGGCATCTTCTTCTATATCCGCATGATTCGCTTCCGCATTCGCCTCTATCGCGATTTGCAGCACATCATCAGGGTCAACAAAAAACTTATCCCGCGTGTCATTGAACTGGGTGACATTCAGGCCGAGGGCAGCATTACAGTCACAGACCAAAACAACTAACGCATATTATATATATAATAAGGTATATGGAACAATTGAAACTGAATACAATTGAGGAGGCTCTGGCAGACTTCCGTGAAGGTAAGTTCGTCATTGTCGTTGACGACGAAGACCGTGAGAACGAAGGTGATCTGATATGTGCTGCCGAAAAAATCACTCCCGAAATGGTGAACTTTATGCTGAAAAACGCCCGTGGGGTGTTGTGTGCTCCGGTTACCATCAGTCGCGCTGCCGAGCTCGAACTACCCCATCAGGTGCAGGATAACACCTCGTTGCTGGGTACGCCGTTTACCGTCACCGTCGACAAGATAGAAGGTTGCACGACGGGTGTTTCGGCCCACGACCGTGCGGCAACCATCCGTGCACTGGCTGATCCGCAATCGACGGCACAGAGTTTCGGACGCCCCGGACATATCAGTCCCCTCTACGCTCAGGACAATGGTGTGCTGCGTCGTTCGGGACATACGGAGGCGGCTATCGACCTATGCAAACTCACTGGTCTTTATCCTGCCGGAGCGCTCATCGAGATTATGAATGACGACGGTTCTATGGCACGTATGCCGCAGCTGGTGGAGTTTGCGAAGGAACACGATCTGAAAATCATCACCATCAAGGATATGATAGCCTACCGTCTGAAGAAGGAGAGCCTTGTCGAGATGGGCGAAGAGGTGGATATGCCCACTGATTACGGTCATTTCCGCCTGATTCCCTTCCGTCAGAAGTCTAACGGCTTGGAACATCTCGCACTCATCAAGGGTGAATGGGATAAGGACGAACCTGTTCTGGTGCGCGTCCACTCCAGTTGTATGACAGGCGATATTCTGGGTTCGAAGCGTTGCGACTGCGGCGAACAGCTGCACAAGTCGATGCAGATGATTGAACAGGAAGGTCGTGGCGTCATTGTCTATATGCAACAGGAGGGTAGGGGTATCGGTCTGATGAACAAGATTGCCGCCTACAAGCTACAGGAACAGGGCCTCGACACTGTTGACGCCAATATCCATTTGGGTTTCAAGCCCGACGAGCGCGATTACGGCTGTGGTGCCCAGATTCTGCGCTTGCTGGGTGTTCAGAAGATGCGTCTGATGACGAATAATCCCGTGAAACGTGTAGGTCTTGAGGCTTACGGACTGGAAATCGTTGAAAATGTTCCTATAGAGATTACTCCCAACGAGTATAACCTGCGTTATCTGAAGACGAAGAAAGACCGTATGGGACATACATTGCATTTGAAGTAAGAGGTAAGAAGTAAGAGGTAAGAAGTGAGAAAAAAGTTAAAAAGTGACGCAATTATTCGTTTATAAGGAATAAAATGCGTACTTTTGCAGCTAAATTTATACACGAAGCAACATTATGGCACAATTATCTGACCGTTTGCAGCGTCTGGCACCGTCAGCAACGCTGGCTATGTCACAGAAAAGTTCTGAAATGAAAGCACAGGGAATCGACGTAATCAATATGAGCGTCGGAGAACCTGATTTCAATACCCCCGACCATATCAAACAGGCCGCTAAGTTGGCTATTGACGAGAACTACTCGCGTTATTCGCCCGTTCCCGGCTATCCCGACCTGCGTCAGGCCATTGCCCGCAAACTGGAACGCGAAAACCAGCTGCACTATACGCCGGCAGAGATTCTGGTGTCGAATGGTGCCAAGCAGAGCGTCTGCAATACCGTCCTCGCACTGGTGAACCCCGGTGATGAGGTCATCATCCCCGCACCCTACTGGGTAAGCTATCCGCAGATGGTACTGTTGGCTGGCGGCAATCCTGTCATTGTTGAGGCCGGTTTCGAACAGAACTTCAAGATGACGCCGGCACAGTTGGAGGCTGCCATTACGCCCAAGACGCGCCTGCTGATACTCTGTTCACCCAGCAATCCTACCGGTAGCGTCTATTCGAAGGACGAACTGGAGGGTCTCGCCAAAGTCATTCTGGCTCACGACAACCTCTTTGTACTCGCTGACGAAATCTACGAGCACATCAACTATATCGGTAAACACCAGTCTATTGCCCAGTTTCCGGGCATGAAGGAGCGTTCGATTATTGTCAACGGTGTCTCGAAGGCATACGCAATGACCGGTTGGCGTATCGGTTATATCGCTGCTCCGGAGTGGATTGTGAAAGGCTGCAACAAGCTTCAGGGACAATACACCAGCGGCCCGTGCAGCGTCAGTCAGAAGGCTGCAGAGTTCGCCTACACCAGCAGTCAGGAGTGTGTCGAGGAGATGCGTCAGGCTTTCGAACGCCGTCGCGACCTCATTGTTCGCCTGGCAAAGGATATTCCCGGACTGGAGGTCAACGTTCCCGAGGGAGCATTCTACCTCTTCCCCAAATGTTCCAGCTTTTTCGGTAAAAAGACGCCCGACGGCCAAACCATCGGGAACAGTACCGATTTTGCCATGTATTTGTTGGAAAAGGGACACGTCGCCACTGTCGGTGGTGATGCCTTCGGCGACCCCGATTGTTTCCGCATGAGTTACGCAACAAGCGACGAGAATATTGTCGAAGCAATGCGTCGTATCAAGGACGTTTTGGCTGTTTTGAAATAAAAATTGAGAAAAATCAAGTTAAAAGTTCTTAATTTGGCATTTTCTCCGCTTGAAATTGCTATCTTTGCGGGACGAACGAAAACGAAAAAACAATTCAATTCATTTATTTAATAACTAAAAAATTAAAAAGTTTCATTTATGGCAACAACAACAAAGGCTGCAGCCCCAGCCAAAAAGAATTCGGGCTTCCAGGGTGTTAAAGCTGCATGGATTATTCTCGTAATTTGTGCTATCGCAGGTTACAGTGTATGGTATTTCATTATGGGTAACCCCGACAACTTCGTTGGTGGCGACCGTTCAGGTCATCCCGCAAACCTGCTTGGTACAGTGTATAAGGGAGGTTTCGTCGTAGGTCTGATCCTCACACTGCTGTTCACTGTTATCTGCCTTGGTATCGAGCGTTTCTTCGCTATCAAGAGTGCTTCTGGTAAAATCAATCTGGCTAAGTTCACTGCTCAGGTGAAGGCTGCCATCAAGGAGCAGAAGTTCGACGAGGCTAAGGCTCTCTGCAACAAGATGCAGGGTTCTGTAGCTAACGTAGTGCTCGCTTCTATCAACATGTATCAGACTGTTGAGACCGACTCTACCCTGAAGAAGGCCGCTAAGATTGCTAAGATCTCTCAGGCTCACGAGGAGGCTACTCAGCTCGAGATGCCTACCCTTCAGATGAACATGCCAATGGTTGCTACCATCGTATCTCTCGGTACCCTGACCGCTCTGTTCGGTACTGTGCTCGGTATGATCGGATCGTTCCAGGCTCTG
>CADCDY010000053.1 GCA_902800245.1 uncultured Prevotellaceae bacterium | reverse complement strand
GATGATGCACTGCTCACGAGAAGTAGTGTTGAAGGCAACGCAGGTCTCTGAGTTCAGACCCAGCTCCTTGTAGTTCTCAACCTTAGCCTTAGAAGCGTTGTAAATCACGAAGTTAGGCTCGAAGTTCTCCAGTTCCTCAGCGGTGGGCTGGATGAACATGTTCTTTACGAAATGAGCCTGCCAAGCAACCTCCACGATGAAACGAACGCGCAGACGGGTAGCCTCGTTGGCACCGCAGAAAGCGTCCATCACATAAAGATTCTTGTTGCAGAGCTCCTTGATGGCGATGTCCTTAACGGTCTTCCAAACCTCCTCGCTCATGGGGTGGTTGTCGTTCTTGTATTCCTCAGAAGTCCACCATACCTTGTCCTGGCTCTGAGCATCCTTCACGATGTACTTGTCCTTAGGTGAACGGCCGGTGTAGATACCAGTCATAACGTTAACAGCGTTGAGCTCGGTGTTTACGCCTTTGTCGAAACCCTCGAGACCAGCTTTTGTCTCCTCTTCGAAGAGGTACTCATACGATGGATTGTGAGCAATCACGGTAGAACCGGTGATGCCATACTGAGTCAAATCTAACTTTGCCATAATTGTTACTAATCTATTTTAAATTGTGAATATTATCCTTGTTATTATTAAATCGCGGTGTCAAAACTGCGATTAAGCGAGGGCAATGATGCTCGCATCAATTGCCGAGCGTGAGCAGTTTCGCAGTGCAATTCTGGAATTGCGCTGCAAAGTTACAAAGAATTTGAGAATTACGCACGCATAATTAAGATTTATTTGCACGCACACAATTGTTTTTAGGTTAAAGAATTTAAAAATCCGAACTTCACTTGCGATTTTGCCACATCGACTTGCCAAAAATCCAAAACATATTCGTACCTTTGTCCCCAAAACTTAAAGCAGTAATATGATGGAAGTCATTGATTTTAGCAAAAGCAACTCGATTATCAACCAGTATATGTCGGAGTTGCGTGACAAGAACACGCAGAAAAACCGTCTGCTGTTCCGTCACAACATCAAACGTATTGGCGAGATGATGGCCTACGAGCTGTCGAAGACGCTGGAGTATAAACCCAAGACCGTTACGACCCCTTTGGGCACCATCGACATCCCCCTGCCTAAGGACGATATGGTCATTGCCACCGTGTTGCGTGCCGGACTGCCGTTCCACGAAGGGTTCCTCAACGTGTTCGATAAGGCTGACAACGGTTTCGTTTCGGCTTTCCGTATGTATATCAACCGCGAACATACCGAGGTGGGTATTCACACGGAGTATATCGCCACGCAGAGCGTCAAAAACAAGACGCTAGTCATTGTCGACCCCATGCTGGCCACTGGTGGCAGTCTTGCTGCAGCTATCGAGTCGCTATTGCAGACGGGCAAACCCAAGAAGATTCACCTTTGCTGCGTCATTGCCGCTCCAGAGGGTATCGAAGTGGTGAAGGAGGCATTGCCTGAGGGTTCCACTATCTGGTGTGCTGCTGTCGATCAGGGTATGAACGAGCACAAATATATTGTTCCAGGCTTCGGCGACTGTGGCGACCTTTGCTACGGTGAGAAACTGCAGAGTTTCCGCAAGATAGCCGAGAAACACGGCAAATAATTACAAAACAAAATCCCCGCCGGCTGGCGGGGATTATTGTTATTTCACTTCCCATGTGTCGTTGGTCTCGAGGAGTTCAGTGAAGTTATGGTACTTCTTCTGGCCACTGACCTCTGCCAACTGGGCATGTACGGCATCGTTGTACGTAGGAGCGTCTACGTCGCGGATGACACCGAGAGCAATGGGGAAGCCGTCGCCGTTACCCATCAGGGCAAGCTTCAGCTGCAGGGTATTGTCCTCACAGTGGGCGTCGTGTACCAGTACGTCGTCCAGCGTATAGCCGTCCTTGCCAATCTCGACGACCTTCAGACCGAAGCCCTGCTGCACCAGTCCGAACTCGTTATTCTCGCCGAATACGAGCTTCTCGCCGTGCTTCACGTAGATGGCGTTCTTCTTGCGGCCCTCGTTGTTATACACGGCCTCATGACAGCCGTCGTTGAAGATGACACAGTTCTGCAGCACCTCCGTCACTGAGGCGCCCTTGTGCTGGTAGGCGGCCTTCAGTACTTCTACGGTACCTTTGGCGTCGGTTGCCACGCAACGGGCAAAGAAATGTCCGCGAGCACCGAAGCACAGCTCGGCAGGGCGGAACGGATCCTCTACCGTGCCGTAAGGGCTTGACTTGCTGACGAATCCACGGGGTGAGGTGGGGGAGTACTGGCCCTTCGTCAGACCGTAGATGCGGTTGTTCAGTAGAATCATATTCAGGTCGATGTTCCTGCGGTTGGCATGAATGAAGTGGTTACCACCGATAGCCAGTCCATCACCGTCACCACTCACCTGCCATACGGTCAGGTTGGGGTTAGCCACCTTCGCACCAGTAGCAATGGCGGCTGCACGGCCGTGAATGGTATTCATGCCATAGGTAGCCATATAGTGAGGCAGACGGCTCGAACAGCCGATACCCGAAATTACTGCAATATCTTTGGGAGCTACACCAATCTCGGCCATTGCCTTATGGAGCGAGGCCAGGAAGAAGTGGTCGCCACATCCCGGACACCAACGCGGCTGTCCTTTCTTATAATCTTGTGCTGTATATTCCATAATTTTCAATTCTCAATTATCAATTCTCAATTTTTCAAGATGTCCTCGAATGCGTTGACTAACTCTTCTACCACGAACGGTTGGCCCTTGACTTGATTGAACTGGTAGGGTACAAAGCCGTCGACCTTCATGCGCAGGTAGGCAGCCAGTTGACCCATGTTCTGCTCAGCCACCACCACCTTCTTGTATTTCAACAGTACGGCGGCAGCGTTTTTGGGCAGCGGGTTCAGATACTTGAACTGAGCCTGAGCAACCTTCTTGCCCTTGGCACGGAGCTCGTCCATGGCCGAGTGCAGATGACCGTAGGTAGAACCGAAACCAACGACGAGTAGTTCGGCATCGTCCGCGTCACCCTCTACCTCAAGGTCGGGCACTTGGATGTTGTCAATCTTCTGCTGGCGCAGACGCGTCATCAGGTCGTGGTTCTCGGGATTGGTGGAGATGGCACCCGTCACAGAGTCCTTCTCCAGTCCGCCGAGGATATGCTCGAAGCCCTCACGACCAGGCACTGCCCAGTAGCGGGTACCGTTCTCGGCACGCATATAAGGCGCCCACTTGCCCTTCAGCTCCTCAGGAACATAAGGGGGATTGATGGCGTCCAGCTTGTTGATGTCAGGCAGGCGGAAGGCACCGCTACCGTTGGCGACATAGGCATCCGTCAACAGGATGACGGGCGTCATGTGTTCCAAGGCCATCTTTGCAGCCTGGTAAACGGCGTCGAAACAGTCGGTAGGACTCAGAGCGGCCATCACTGGCATCGGACTCTCACCGTTTCTTCCGAACAATGCCTGCAGCAGGTCGGTCTGTTCCGACTTCGTGGGAAGGCCTGTAGCAGGACCGCCGCGCTGTACGTCGATGACTACCAGCGGCAACTCCATGATGACAGCAAGATTCATGGCCTCACTCTTCAGACAGATACCAGGACCAGAGGTAGAGGTAGCTGCCAGGGCGCCTGCAAACGAGGCTCCTAACGCTGACGAACAACCTGCAATCTCATCCTCACACTGTACGGTGATGACACCACACGACTTATGTTTCGACAGCTCGTGTAGGATGTCGGTAGCAGGAGTGATGGGGTAAGAACCCAGATAGAGACGCAGACCTGCCTTCTCAGCGGCGGCAATCAGACCGTAGGCCGTTGCCTTGTTACCAGTGATGTCCATATAACGTCCGGGCACCTTCTCTTTCGATTCGATGCGATAGACGTTCACTGCACTCGAGTGCGTGTTGTGACCGTAATCGTAACCGGCCTGCACCACCTTGATGTTGTTCTCGGCAATAGCGGGCTTCTTGGCGAATTTCTCACGCAGGAAGTTGTTCACCAGTTCCAGGTCGCGGTCGAACAGCCAGCACACTAGACCCAGTGCAAACATGTTGCGACACTTCAGCATCGCCTTGTTGTCCATACCTGTGTCGGCCAGACAGTCCTTCACCATCGTTGTCAGCGGGCACTGGATGACGCGGTCAGGGTCTATACCCATCTCGCCCAGATAGTCCTCGCTCTTAAACTGCGCCTTCTCCAAGTCCTTCGGACCGAAGGAGTCGGTGTCGATGATAATCGTAGCCTGGGGCTTCGAATACTTCAGCTGCGTCTTCAGCGCAGCAGCATTCATCGCTACCAACACGTCACACTTGTCGCCAGGGGTATAGACCTTACCGGCGCCAATGTGTACCTGGAAACCGCTCACACCCGTCAGCGAACCTTGCGGGGCGCGGATGTCGGCGGGATAGTCGGGGAATGTGGAAATGCCGTTACCAACGGTGGCACTAACCGTAGAGAAGATGTTTCCGGCCAACTGCATACCGTCGCCGGAGTCACCAGAAAAGCGGACAACCACTTGGTCCAGCTCTTTTACTTCTAATTCAGCCATAATAATATATAATGTATATGTATCTATTTCGCTAACAGCGTGCAAGGACGGTGCAAGCCGAATGCAAAGCCAAGCACGCTTGAGTTTTGCTGAGGCGCTGCCCGTTCTCGCAAAATCGGTTGCAAAGGTCGCAAAAAAATACGTAATAGCCAAATAAAATGCAATAAAAATGCATTCAAAGTTCCCAAATTTACCTAAAACTGCATTTTTATACAATTGGTTTAGTATGAATTATACAATTAGTTCGGTCTGAAAGACAATGAAACAGTTTTTCGTTGTATCCCCCAAGTAACTAAAATACTGCAAGGTGTTTGCGTCTATTCTTATCCAGTTCTTGTCCGGTCGTTGTCCGGTTGTTGTCCGGTTATTTAACGGACAACAAGTGAACAAAAACAGAACAATAACTGAATGTCAACCGGATAACAATAGAATGAAAAGAGAATGAGCATCGAAGGAACAACTATAATAAAGGGGACGGTGTTAGTGCCGTCCCCATTGATTTTTATGATTATTGTGTTAGTATTCGAAGGATGAGCCGCCAAGGAATTCGCGGAGGAGGGAAGTGGGCGGAATCTGGTCCTCGGGGATGGGATGGATGTAAGCCAGGAACTTACGTAGGCGGTAGGCCTCGGCATATTCGGGGCAGTTTTCGGGTACCTGTTCGAGCAGTGGTTCTGCCTGACGTTTGATGACGGCGAGTTCGAAAAGCATAGCCGAGTTGAACATTGCGTCGGCATTCTCCTGGAAAGGGAATATCCATTTGTTTTCACCGGCACGTACGGAAGGCCATCGGCGGATGGTCTCGCGAGCGTTGACACCGCGGTATTTGTTGTCGCGGATGATGCGTCGCAGCAGTCGGTTGTCAGTGGTAGGAATGTAGTTGTGGGAGTCGAGCAGGATGGTGGTCAGTGCTGAGGCATAGACGCGGAAAATCTGTTCGTCAGGAATCTGTGCCGTCAGCTCTGGATTGAGGGCGTGGATGCCTTCTACGACGAGCACCTCCTTGCCTTTCAGCTGTAGTTTCTTGCCGCTCCATTCGCTCTTGCCTTGCTGGAAGTTATAGCGCGGCAACTCTATCTCCTCGCCGCGTAACAGAGCGTTCATCTGCTCGTTCAACAGCGGTATGTTCAGGGCATGCAGGTGTTCGAAGTCGTAGTCGCCTGAGGCGTCGCGCGGTGTCTGGTCGCGATCGAGGAAGTAGTCGTCCAGCGAGATGCCGATGGGCATGATGCCGTTGACGGCCAGTTGTACGCTGAGACGCTTGCATGTCGTGGTCTTGCCGCTGGAGGACGGTCCGGCAATGAGCACCATCTTGATGCTTTTGTTTTTGGCTATCTCGTCGGCAATCTGTGCAATCTTCTTTTCCTGCAGGGCTTCCGACACCTGAATGAGGTGCGACGAGCGGCCCTTGTCGATGACTTCGTTCAGGTCGCCGACATTCCGCAGGTTCATGATGTCCTGCCACTGGTGGTGCTCTTTGAAGATGCCGAACATCTTGTCCTGGCGGATGAAGGCTCCGAGCTTGGAAGGTTCATTGCTGTCGGGGATGCGCAGCAACAGACCGTCGAAGTAGTATTCCAGTCCGAAGAGGTAGATCTGCGACGTGTTGGTGAGCAGCGAGCCGTAGTAATAGTCCTGATAGCCGTCGATGTCGTAATAGGTGGTGTAGAGGCGTCCGGTGCTCTTTAGCAGCTTGACCTTCGACAACGATTCCGACTTGGTGAACATCTCGATGGCCTCCTCGGTGGTGCACTCGAAACGGTGGATGGGAATGGCGGCGTCGATGATGTCCTGCATCTTTTGGCGCAGGGCGTTGGCGTCGTCGGGCGTCACGGGACGGCTCAGATGGAGGTCGACATAATAGCCGTTGCTGATGGGGATGTCGATGCGGACTTTACAGGGTTTCCCGTCCGGTTCGTCGAACAGTTCGTGGGCCGCCTTGCAAAGAATGAAGAACAAGGTGCGCGTGTATGCTCGCAGTCCTGTGGGCGACGTGATGTCGAGGAATTCCACCTCCCTTTGGCGGTAGACGCGGTAGTGCATGCCTTCTACCTTGTTATTTACCCGTGCGGAGATGGGTCCATACGTCATTTTGAGACCAGACAGCCTGTAGGCTTCTTCGAGTTGTGACCCCATCGGCACCTCGATGGCGGTGTCGTTATTTCGGACATGAATCTTAACAGTTTTTTCCATATTTACAGTCTTTGTTTTCAATAATGGTGCAAAAATAGAAAAAAAATCCGAAACATTGAGGGTTTTTAATAAATATTTTGTATTTTTGTAGCCGAAATTAAAATAATTCTTATGTCAATCTGGGTAATATTTACGCTTTTGGGCTCTCTCGCTCTGTTGATGTTCGGTATGAAAACCATGAGTGAGGCGCTGCAAAAGATGGCGGGTCCGCAGTTGCGACACGTCCTGGGAGCCATGACCACCAACCGCTTTACGGGTATGCTGACGGGAACATTGGTGACGGCTTCGGTACAATCCTCAACAGCTACGACGGTGATGACCGTCTCGTTTGTAAACGCTGGACTGCTGACGCTGGCACAGGCCATCTCGGTGATCATGGGTGCAAATATTGGTACGACGCTGACGGCATGGATCATGTCGGCAGGTATGTCGTTCGACGTGAGCAACCTGTCGTATCCGGCATTCTTTGTGGGTATCATCCTGATTTACCAGAAGAAGCACCGCTATATCGGAGACTTCCTGTTTGGTCTGGCATTCCTGATATTTGCCCTGGCCATTTTGCGTAAGACGGGACAGGATATGAACCTGGGCGAGAACCAGGCACTGCTGGATTTCTTTGCCTCGTTCGACCCGAATTCGTTCCTGACGACGCTGTTGTTCCTATTGTTGGGCGGCATCCTGACGTTCTGTGTGCAGTCGTCGGCAGCAGTGATGGCCATCACGATGATTCTGTGCTCCAGTGGCGCACTGCCCATCTATCAAGGTATTGCGTTGGTGATGGGTGAGAACATCGGTACGACGGTGACGTCGAACTTGGCGGCCATGTCGGCAAATACGCAGGCACGCCGGGCAGCCCTGGCGCACATGTTCTTCAATGTATTCGGTGTTATCTGGATTCTGTTTGTGTTCCGTCCTTTCATCGACATGGTCTGTGGTTGGGTAGGCTATGACGTGACGATGACGAAGGAGGTTGTCGGTGCTAAGGCTTTCCTGGCCAATGCTGCGAAGCTGAGCTTCGTGCTGGCAGCATTCCACACGTCGTTCAATGTTGTGAATACCTTTATCTTGATATGGTTTATCCCGCAGATTGAGAAGTTTGTGTGTTGGGTCATCAAGCCGAAGAAGGTGGACGAGGAGGAGGATTTCCGTCTGCACTTCATTACTGCCGGATTCATGAAAACCCCGGAACTTTCGGTGCTCGAGGCTCAGAAGGAGATACAGTCGTTCTCCGAGCGTATGCAGCGTATGTTCGGCATGGTGAGGGAACTGCTGACGCTGTCGTCGAGTTCGAACAGCAAAAAGGCCAATCAGGCTGGTGACTTCAACAAGTTGTACACGCGTATCGAAAAGTATGAAGGTATTTCGGACAATATGGAGCTGGAGATTGCCAACTACCTGAACAACGTCAGTGATGCCCACCTCTCGGACGACACGAAGGGTAAGATTCGTGCCATGTTGCGTGAGGTCAGCGAATTGGAGTCTATCGGTGACGCCTGCTTCAATATGGCTCGTACCATCTCGCGTAAGTATAACGGTAAGGAAGACCACTTCGTCGAGAAGCAGTACGACCACCTGCACCAGATGATGGAACTGACGGACCAGTCGCTGTCGCAGATGAACCGTCTGATGCAGGGTCGCAAGGAGTCGTTCGACGTGAACCGTACGTTCAACATCGAGAATGAAATCAATAACTACCGCAACCAGTTGAAGTCGCAGAATATCACGGATGTGAACAACCGCGAGTATACGTATGCCGTAGGTACCATCTACATGGACCTCATCAATGAGTGCGAGAAGTTGGGCGACTACGTGGTGAACGTCGTTGAGGCTCGTATGGGCTTGCGTCAAAAGGACGTCTGAGAATAAATATGGCGAAAGCGAAAAATATAAGCCTAAAAAGTGTGATGTTTCAAAAAAAATGTTTAAATTTGCAGGCAAATAACAAACAAAGATGATCAATATGCGTAGAAAACTGTTTTTAACCGCCATGATGTTGACCTGTGTGTTGACAATGATGGCTCAGATTACGAATTCTGCCCTGAGCGGAAAAGTAACCATGGAGGATACCAAGGAAGAGGTTATCGGCGCTACTGTGCAAGCCGTTCACGACCCCTCTGGTACCAAGTACGCAGCTATCACCAACATTGATGGCCGCTTTAACATCCAAGGTATGCGTAATGGTGGTCCGTACACCGTCACAGTCACCTATATCGGTTTCAATCCGAAGGTCTACAAGGACATCTACCTCCAGCTGGGTGAAACCTACAGCCTCAATGTGTGGTTGTCGGAGAACTCAACAGAGCTGGCTGAGGTCGTCGTCAGCGGTAAGGCTTCGAAGTTTGCTGGTGAGAAGACCGGTGCTACCACCAACATCAACAACCGTACTATTCAGGAGTTGCCTACCATCAGCCGCAGCATCGGTGATATTGCCAAGCTGTCGCCGTATTATGGTGGATCGAACAGTTTTGGTGGTATGAGTGGCCGCTCGGCTAACTTTACGCTGGACGGTGCCAATCTGAATAACAACTTCGGTCTGAACTCCAACCTGCCGGGTGGTGGTAACCCCGTGTCAATGGATGCCATTGACGAAGTGCAGGTTGTGGTGACTCCTTTTGACGTCCGTCAGTCGAACTTCATCGGTGGTGGTATCAATGCCGTCACGAAGTCGGGTACGAACACGTTCAAAGGCACGGCCTATTATTATTACAGCAATGAAGACATGCACGGCAACCGCGTAGATGGCGTGCAGAACTCAGAGCCCAATCCTGACGAGGAGAAGACATGGGGCTTCACGTTAGGTGGCCCGATTATCAAGGACAAGTTGTTCTTCTTTGCCAACGTTGAGCGCACGGAGACGGAGAACATTCCTACTTACTGGCATCCCGATGCTACAGGTGATGGCGCAGACCAGAAAACCTATACTTCACGTACTACGGTGAGCGACATGGAGATGATTTCGAAGTTCGTTATGGATAAGTACGGCTATGACACAGGTTCTGCCACCGACTATCCTGGCGGTATCAAGAATAACAAGTATCTGGCTCGTATCGACTGGAACATTACTCAGAATCATCACTTGGCAGTACGCTTCAACCATACCAATAATACGAAGTATAGCCCCCCCTCTGCTACCTCGCGTGGTGTTGGCGGACTGAGCCAGTCTTGTGTGGGTATCAGTTCAATGGCTTTTGCTAATTCGTTCTACAAGCAAGAGAACAAGGTGACGACCTTCTCGTTCGACCTGAACAGCCGTTTTGGCGAGAGGGCTTCCAACCAACTGTTGGTGACCTATTCGGATATGGACGATCCGCGTGGTAGCAGTTCGTCGATGTTCCCCATGATTGATATTATGAAGGACGGTGACCCCTACATGACACTGGGTTACGAGCTCTTCACCTATAACAACCGCGTACGTAACGAGATTTTGACCGTTAACGACAACTTCACCTACTATCTGGGTAGTCACAAGCTGATGGCAGGTCTGAGTTTCGAGCACCAGATGGCCCTCAATAATTACATGAAGCAGGGTTCGGGTTACTATCGTTATGCCAGCATGCAGGACTTCATGGACGGTGCCGCTCCTATTGGTGCTGCCTTGGCTTACGGCTACGACGGCGATATGGAGCCTTCGTCAAAGGTTCGCTTCAACCAGATTGGTATCTACTTGCAAGATGATTGGAACGTGACAGAGAGATTCAAATTGAATTACGGTGTCCGTTTCGATAACATCACGTTCAATGAGGCAGACTTGAAGTTCAACAAAGCACTTTACGATCTCGACTTCGGTGGCCGTCATCTGGATGTCGGTTCATGGCCAAAGGCTAATATTCAGATTTCGCCACGTTTAGGATTTACGTTTGATGTCTTCGGCGACAAGATACTGAAGGTTCGTGGTGGTACAGGACTCTTTGCAGGACGTTTGCCATTGGTGTTCTTCACCAATATGCCTGCCAACTCCGGTATGTTCCAGAATCTGGTTATCGTCAAGGCCGGTGACTCACGTCTGGCTAATCTGACAGGCGGCGTTACCGCTGACAGAAACCAACTGCGCGAGTTGCTGGGTGCTCCTTACAGCATGGATCCCAACGGCATTATCCCGTCGGAAGTTGCTGGTGTGGACAGAGATTTCAAGATGCCGCAAATTTGGAAGTCGTCGCTGGCCGTTGACTATCAGCTGCCTGTCAACTTCCCCTTGACAGTGACTGGTGAGTTCACTTATTCCAAGAACATCAATGCCGTTCATTTGGACAACTGGAACCAGAAGAATCCTGATGAGACATGGGCAACGCTGCCTGGTGCCGACAACCGCTATCTCTATCCTGCCAATAAAGCAGACTGGAATTATTATACCCAGTATAGTAATGTGTGTGTGCTGACCAACAACCACAAGGGTTACGGATGGACAGCCAGCTTGCAGTTGAATGCCGAGCCGATCAAGGACCTCTACATTTCTGCTGCCTATACACATACCGTCAACAAGGAAGTAACGGGTATGCCTGGCTCTAATGCCGGTTCTGCATGGTCGTACATGCACACAGTCAATGGTCCTAACGTGTTTGATGTCAAGAACTCATCGTTCGTAACACCTGACCGTATCATCGCCAACATCAGCTATAAGTATGGCAAAGAGCACTTCTCGCTGTTCTATAGTGGCTATTCGCCAGCAGGATATAGCTATACATACTCTAACGACATCAACGGCGACGGTCTGGCTTACGACCTGATGTATATCCCTCGTGATGATTCGGAAATCAAGTTCGCTTCCGAGACTGACCGTCTTGCTTTCTGGCAGTTCGTCGAGCAGGATGACTACCTGAAGAACCATCGTGGTGAATATGCCGATGCATATGGTGCTCGTGCTCCTTGGGTACATACCTTCGACTTCAAGTATGCTCACGACTTTGATGTGAAGATTGGCAGTACCAAGCACAAGCTGCAGCTCATTGCAAACATCGAGAACATTGGTAACCTGCTGAACTCGAAGTGGGGTGTTGCCAAGCAGATTCCTGGCATGAGTAACTATCAGTTCAAGTTGTTAAGCGTGGCCAATGCAGCTGATGTAAAGAAGGGTGCAGAGCCTATCTTCCGCATGAATACCGACCTGACGTCGACATGGGATTATAACCATAGTTATGGTCAGTGCTGGCGCCTGCAGCTTGGTGTGAAATACTACTTCAACTAAACTACAGTAGAGTGTTTATTAATTATAATAAGGTGGCATTTCTCCAGAAGAAGTGCCACCTTAATAGTAAAAAAAACATAATTAACTGAGATTCTTACCCATGATTGAGGAATATTTCTTAACTTTGCACCCGATTTTTCCACTTTTAAACCAAGGTAAAATGAAATTGAAGAAATTGTTGATGGCTGCGCTGATGTTGTTCAGCACGACAGCAATGGTGGCACAGGAAATGATGCAGATGCCGCCGATTCCCGTTGATCCAGACGTTCGTATGGGTAAATTGGACAATGGACTGACTTATTACATTCGTTACAACAACTGGCCTGAGAACCGTGCAGAGTTTTACATTGCACAGCGTGTGGGTTCCATTCAGGAGAACGATGACCAACGTGGCTTGGCTCACTTCCTGGAGCACATGGCCTTCAATGGCTCGAAGCATTTCAAGGGCAACGAGTTGTTGCGTTGGTGTGAGAGTGTAGGTATCAAGTTTGGTACCGACCTGAACGCCTATACCAGTATTGACCAGACAGTATATAATATAAGTAATGTACCCACGACGCGCGAGGGTATCATCGACTCATGTATGCTCATCCTTTACGACTGGGCCGACGGTCTGACGTTGGAGCAGGAGGAGATTGAGAAGGAGCGTGGCGTGATTCATGAGGAATGGCGTCTGCGCACCAGTGCCCAGATGCGTATGCTGGAGCGCGACCTGCCGAAGCTTTATCCTGGTTCGAAGTACGGCTATCGTATGCCTATCGGACTGATGGAGATTATCGATAATTTCGAGCGCCCCTTCCTGCAGGCTTACTATGAGAAGTGGTACCGTCCTGACAACCAGGGTATCATCATCGTTGGTGATGTAGATGTTGACAAGATTGAACAGAAGATTAAGACGTTGTTCGGTCCTATTAAGTTGCCCAAGAACCGTGCACTGGTAACTGCCGAGCCCGTTCCCGACAACAACGAACCTATTGTCGTTATCGATAAGGACAAGGAGCAGCGAATCAATATGGTATCGGTGATGATGAAGCACGAGACCTTCCCCGACTCGTTGAAGAGCTCTATGGCTTATCTGTTGGCCGACTATATGAAGGACGCTGCCATTACCATGCTGAACGACCGACTGAAGGAGTATGCCGAGAAGCCGGAGAGTCCGTTCCTGCAGGCTAATGTAGCAGACGGAGTCTATTTGCTGTCACGTACGGTAGATGCTTTCGAACTAGATGTCGTTCCTAAGGACGGCCAGATGGAAGCTGCCCTCACAGCTGCTCTCACTGAAGCCCGTCGTGCTGCTGAGTTTGGTTTCACTGCTACTGAATACAACCGTTTCAAGGCTAACTACGAGAGCAATCTCGACAAGCAGTACTCTAACAAGGACAAGCGCTATAATAGCCAGTTTGTCAGTCAGTATGTGCAGAACTTCCTGGACAACGAGCCTATTCCCAGTATTGATTTCACCCACCAGACCATGAAGCAGTTATTGCCTATGTTGCCGCTGGAGGGTGTCAACATGGTGATGAAAGAGCTCTTCTCGGAAAACGACACCAATCTGGTGGTGCTGAACTTCAACAACGAGAAGGATGGTGCCGTATATCCTACTGAGGATGGCCTGAAGAAGGCTATCGCAACAGCCCGTGCTGCTCAGATTGAGGCTTATGTGGACAATGTGAAGGACGAACCTCTGATGACAGAACTGCCCCAGAAGGGTTCTATCGTGAAGGAAACGAAGAATGACCTCTTTGGATATACCGAACTGACACTGTCGAATGGTGTGACTGTCGTGCTGAAGCAGACTGACCTGAAGAAGGACCAGGTGCTGTTGCGCGGTGAGGGTTTCGGTGGTTCTGCACTTTATGGCGAGAAGGACTATGCCAATATCAAGATGTTCGGCGATGTTGTTGAGGCCAGTGGTCTGGGCAATTTCTCGCACACCGAGCTGGAGAAGGCTATGGCTGGTAAGATTGCCAGTGCATCACTCTCTATGGATGACAACCGCCAGTATGTCAATGGTAGCTCTACACCGAAGGACGTTGAAGCTATGTTGCAGCTGGTATACCTCTATTTCACCAATATTGCCAAGGACCAGAAATCGTATGACAACCTGATGCAGACAGTTGAGGTTGCATTGAAAAACCGTCTGTTGCAGCCCGAGGCTGTGTTCAGCGATTCATTGATTGCTACGTTGACCTGCAACAATCCACGCTTCAAGAGCCTTGACGTTGCTGACCTTCCCAATGTGAACTACGACCGTATCCTTGAAATTGCCAAGGAGCGCACTGCCAATGCCGCTGCTTTCACCTTTACCATCATCGGTAACTATGACGAGGCTGCCATCCGTCCGCTCATCGAGCAGTATCTGGCTGCGCTGCCCGCCAACAACAACTTCAAGCATAAGGCAGAGACTCCAAAGGCTATTGCTGTCATGGTTTGGTATTCAAAGAATATCCCTTACACCTTGGAGAATGCCGTCAAGGCTGATATGGTGGGACAAATCCTGAGCATGGAGTATCTGAAGAAGATTCGTGAGGATGCAAGTGCTGCTTATACCGTAGTGGCACAGTCTGCTCTCAGCCGTAATGACTTCGGATCTGAGGCACAGGTGCTTGCCTACTGTCCTATGAAACCTGAGAAGGCCGACACTGCCGTCCTGATTCTTCGCGATGAAGTCGAGGCAATGACTAAGACATGCGACGCCGACAAGCTGGTGAAGGTGAAGGAGTATATGCTGAAGAACCACGGCGATCAGCTGAAACAGAACAACTATTGGTTGGGTCGCATCAATACTTGGCGTAAGTATGGACAGGACTTCCATACTGACTACGAGAAGGTGGTTAATGCTCAGACTGTGGAGAGCCTCGCAGCTTTTACCAAGGAATTGTTGAAGGCAGGTAACCGTGCAGAAATTATCATGATGCCGGCGGAATAAAGGTAAAAAGGTAAAAAAGTAAACTGAATGAGTTATTTATTTTCGTCAGAATCAGTATCAGAAGGTCATCCCGATAAGGTGGCCGATCAGATAAGTGATGCCATTCTCGACCAGTTTCTGGCTTACGACCCATATGCCCGTGTGGCATGTGAGTCGTTTGTCACCACTGGTCAGGTGGTCATCATGGGTGAGGTACGTAGCGAGGTGTATATCGACCTCCAGACCATTGCCCGTAAAACGATAAAGAAAATTGGTTATACGAAGGCCGAATATCAGTTCGATGGTAACTCTTGTGGTATTCTGACCGCTATCCACGAACAGAGCGAAGACATCAATCGCGGTGTGGATAATGGCGACGAAGAGGAGCAGGGTGCTGGCGACCAGGGTATGATGTTCGGTTATGCCACTAACGAAACGGAGAGCCTGATGCCAGTGTCGCTTGATTTGGCACATCTCATTATGAGTACTTTGGCCGAAATTCGTAAGGAAGGCAAGGTGATGACCTATTTGCGTCCGGACGCGAAGAGTCAGGTGACCGTACAGTATAGTGACGCGGGTATCCCCGAGCGTATAGACACCATCGTAGTATCTACCCAGCATGATGAGTTTGCCGCTGACGACGAGATGTTGCAGACCATCCATGATGACGTGATAAACATCCTAATACCGCGTGTCAAGGCCAAGATTCATTCGGAAAAAGTGTTAGCCTTGTTTGGTGACGACATCAAATACTATGTCAATCCCACAGGTAAGTTCGTCATTGGCGGACCTCACGGTGATACCGGACTGACGGGTCGCAAGATTATTGTCGATACCTATGGCGGCAAGGGAGCCCATGGTGGCGGTGCCTTCTCGGGTAAGGATTCTTCGAAGGTTGACCGTTCGGCAGCCTATGCCGCTCGTCACATTGCCAAGAACATGGTAGCTGCCGGTGTTGCCGACGAGATGCTGGTACAGGTAAGCTATGCTATTGGTGTGGCTAAACCCATGAATATCTACGTGAATACTTATGGCCGTTCGCACGTACAGATGTCGGATGGTGAGATTGCACAGAAAATAGAACAGCTTTTCGACCTTCGTCCCAAATCCATCGAACGCACGTTGAAACTACGTCAGCCGATGTATCTGGAGACTGCAGCCTATGGCCACATGGGTCGTAAGTGTGAGGTTGTGAAGAAAACATTCACCAGCCGTTATCACGAGACCAAGACCATCGATGTGGAACTGTTTACATGGGAGAAACTGGATAGAGTGGACGATATCAAACGAGCATTTGGATTATGAACGACTCTGTCGTCCAGCATCATGTTGTCCTAACGCCAGGCATGGTCATCAGTTGGCTGCCGCGTAATGCAACGCCCGCACAGCAGGATTCTGCTGTGCAGTCGCGTTTTAAGGCCTCTGAGATTCGTTGGAGCACACGCCCTGACACGCTCCATTTGCCTGGTCATGACAAAGGACATAACATGCTTGATGTACAGTTGCCGCAATACTATCGTGAGGGATTCTTCTCGAAGGATTCCATGTTTCATCCGGAACTGCCGGGAGGTCGCTATGGTGTGACGGGTATGTCTATACCCTATAACATCCATAATGATGATATCATTACATCCCTATTGTTGGTGCTATTCGTGATGGCTGTCATTGCCTTCTCCAATACGCGTCAGTTTGTTATACGGCAGACGAAGAATTTCTTTAGTACCCATCGGGAAGGTCTGACGGAGATTACTGAAACGGCCGTGGAGATTCGGTTTCAGACGTTCCTCGGCTTCTTAAACTGCTTGTTAATAGCACTATTATTCTATTTTTATGCGCTCAATACAATCAGCGATACTTACATCCTCTCCTCGCAATACACCCTGATAGCCATTTTACTGGCTATTTCTACTGTTTATTTTCTGTCCAAGATACTGCTATATTCCTTGGTTAATAGTGTGTTCTTCGATGGTAAAAAGAACCGACAATGGTTAAAGTCGTTCCTATACATCTATTCGATGGAAGGTGCGTTGTTCTTTCCTGTCTTTATACTATGGGTTTATTTTGGTCTATCCATTCAAAGTGCGGCAATTTATGTCGTAATTGTATTGATAATCGTTAAAATTCTAGTACTTTTTAAGTGTTTCCTCATCTTTTTTCGTCAAAGTGTCGTTAAATTGCAGATTATTTTGTACTTTTGCACCCTCGAAATCATTCCTTTGCTCCTTTTCTGGGTAGCGATGGTGTATACGACAAATAGTTTGAAAATAAATTTTTAAGACAAAATGATAAAGAAGATTTTGGTCTCACAGCCCAAACCGTCAAGTGAAAAGTCACCGTACTTTGATATTGCTGAGAAATTTGACGTGGAGCTTGTGTTCCGTCCTTTCATTAAGGTGGAGGGTATTTCTGCCAAGGAATTCCGTACGCAGAAAGTCAGTATTCTTGAACATACAGCCATTGTCTTTACCTCGCGTCATGCAATCGATCATTTCTTCACGCTGGCCAAGGAGATGCGTCTGGCCATCCCCGAGGATATGAAGTACTTCTGTGTTACCGAGACTATTTCGTTGTATATCCAGAAATATGTACAGTATCGCAAACGTAAGGTATTCTTTGGTACGACGGGCAAAATTGACGACCTTATCCCCACGATGGCTAAGCACAAGAATGAGAAGTATCTTGTTCCCATGAGCGATGTTCACAATGACATGATTGCTCAGATGCTTGATGCCAAGAAACTGAACCATACTGAGTGTGTGATGTATCGCACTGTCAGCAACGATTTCACTCCTGAGGAAGTCAAGACATTCGATTACGATATGCTTATCTTCTTCAGTCCTGCTGGCATTGAGGCACTGACTAAGAATTTCCCCAATTTCAAGCAGGGAGACATCGCCATTGCCACTTTCGGACCCGCTACTGCCAAAGCAGCGCGCGAGGCTGGTCTGCGTCTCGACCTTGAGGCACCTACTGAGAAGTATCCTTCAATGACAGGAGCCCTGCAGCATTATCTGCTCGAAACCCAAGATTAAGCAATAAGACGTTCATGACATCGATTGCTCCTAGTTTCCAGAAGCGGGAGCGCATGGTCAGTCGGAAACTGATAGATACGCTCTTTGGCGCCTGTCCAGCAAAGCAGGGTCTGGAGTCACGGGGGAGCCAGTCGATGGCTGCTTATCCGCTGAGAGCGGTTTTTATGAAAAAGGTACGCGCGCGAGGCGATGCCCCAGTACAAATACTTGTTAGTGTCCCTAAGAAACACTTCAAGCATGCGGTAGACCGAAATCGCGTCAAGCGTCAGGTTCGTGAAGCCTTCCGTCAGCACAAACAGTTGCTGTATGAGGCATTGGCTGAGCAAGAACAATTGCTGTTGGCTTTTATCTGGTTGTCGGACGAGCACTATCCTTCGCAGCATGTCGAGTCACGTGTGGTCAGTCTGATGCAACGAGTGGCAGAGAAATTATGAAAACCCTGTGGTATTACATATCGCGTCCATTGGTTTGGCTGTTGATATTGCCCATTCGGTTCTATCAAATCTGCATTTCGCCATTGCTCGGTCCCTCGTGTCGCTTTACGCCCACCTGCTCAGAGTATGCCCGTCAGGCCATCATCAAACACGGACCCTTTAAGGGACTCTATCTGGCCATTTGGCGTATCTTGCGGTGTAATCCTTGGGGCGGCTCCGGGTACGATCCCGTTCCCTAAAAGGAAACGAAATACCGTAATAACGAAATAACGAAAAAAAGAAAATATATGAAGAATTATGTAGAAGAACTCCGCTGGCGCGGAATGCTGGCACAGATGATGCCAGGTACAGAAGAGTTACTCCAAAAGGAGATGGTGACAGCCTATCTGGGTACTGACCCCACGGCCGACTCATTGCACATCGGTCACCTTTGTGGTATTATGATGTTGCGCCACCTGCAGCGTTGTGGTCACAAGCCCATTATCCTCGTGGGTGGTGCTACGGGTATGATTGGCGACCCCAGTGGTAAGTCGCAGGAGCGTAACCTGCTGAACGAAGAAACCCTGCGTCACAATCAGGAGTGCATCAAACAGCAGGTGTCTAAGTTCCTTGATTTTGAGTCGAAGGACGAGAATGCTGCAGAGATGGTCAATAACTACGACTGGATGAAGGACTTTACCTTCCTGGATTTCGCCCGTGAGGTGGGTAAGCATATCACCGTCAACTACATGATGGCGAAGGATAGCGTGCAGCAGCGCCTGAATGGTACAGCCCGCGACGGCCTGTCGTTTACGGAGTTTACCTACCAGCTCCTGCAGGGTTACGATTTCCTGTACCTCTACCAGCATAAGAACTGTAAGCTCCAGTTAGGTGGCAACGACCAGTGGGGTAATATCACCACGGGTACTGAGCTCATCCGTCGTACGCTGGGTTACGAGAACGAGGCCTTTGCCCTGACATGTCCGTTGATTACCAAGAGCGATGGTAAGAAGTTTGGTAAGACCGAGTCTGGAAACATCTGGCTTGACCCCAAGCGCACCACACCGTATAAGTTCTATCAGTTCTGGCTGAATGTCAGCGATGACGATGCCGAGAAGTATATCAAGATATTTACCTCTTTGGAAAAGGACGTTATCGATGCACTGGTCGAGGGGCACAAGCAGGATCCTGGTCGTCGCGTGTTGCAGAAGCGCCTGGCTGAGGAGGTTACCGTCATGGTACACTCGCAGGAAGCCCTTGACGCTGCTATCGAGGCTTCAAACCTGTTGTTTGGTAAGTCTACCAAGGAGGGACTGGAGAAACTCGACGAGCAGACGTTCCTCGATGTTTTCGACGGCGTACCTCAGTTCGAGATTTCCAAGGACCAGCTGGGGCAGCCCGCCATCGAACTCTTTACCACCGTTGCCCCCGTGTTCCCCTCGAAGGGTGAAATGCGTAAGATGGTGCAGGGTGGTGGCGTCTCGCTGAACAAGGAGAAACTCACCGACCAGAATCGTCCTGTTACCTCCGACGATCTCATCGACGGTAAGTATCTTCTGGCCCAAAAGGGTAAGAAAAACTACTATCTGTTGATAGTAAAATAATAAAAGGTGAAGAAATATTTGGTGGAATGCCAAATATTTCTTACCTTTGCACCCGCTTATAGCATGGATGTCCAATGGTGTAATGGTAGCACAACAGGTTTTGGTTCTGTTTGTGGTGGTTCGAATCCGCCTTGGACAACAAACAAACGACAACTACTAAAACATTACAATTATGACAAATTTATTTTCATTAGAAGGTAAAGTGGCGCTGGTGACCGGTGCTGCCTACGGTATCGGTTTCGCCATGGCTGAGGCACTGGCCAAGGCTGGCGCAGAGATTGCTTTCAACTGTCGCGGACAGGAGCACATGGACAAGGCATTGGCTGACTATGAGGCCAAGGGCATCAAGGCTCACGGCTATATCTGTGACGTTACCAACGAGGCCGACGTACAGAAGATGGTGGCTGACATCCGCAAGGAACTGGGCCATATCGATATTCTCGTCAACAATGCCGGTATCATCAAACGCATCCCTATGCACGAGATGACACGTGAGGAGTTCCAGCAGGTCATCGATATCGACCTGGTGGGTCCGTTCATCATGACCAAAGCCGTCATACCTGAGATGATAGAGCGTCGCGAAGGTAAGATTATCAATATCTGCTCGATGATGTCTGAGCTGGGTCGCGAGACCGTATCGGCTTACGCTGCCGCCAAGGGTGGTTTGAAGATGCTGACGCGTAATATCTGCTCAGAGTATGGTGAGTATAACATCCAGTGCAATGCTATTGGCCCAGGCTACATCGCTACACCGCAGACGGCTCCCCTTCGCGAACGTCAGGCCGATGGCAGTCGTCATCCGTTCGATTCGTTCATTTGTGCCAAGACTCCCGCTGGACGTTGGCTCGATCCAGAGGAACTGGGTGGCCCTGCTGTGTTCTTGGCTTCACATGCCTCGGATGCTGTCAATGGTCACGTGCTGTATGTAGATGGTGGTATTTTGGCTTACATAGGCAAGCAGCCTAAGTAATCCAAATAGTAAAGATAAAAAAGAGGCTCCGTCAGATGATGGAGCCTCTTGATTTTTTATTTACAAGATTACTTGTTAACTGCCTCAGCGAACTCAGCACCAGCCTTGAACTTAGCAACCTTCTTAGCAGCAATCTTAATCTTCTGCTTGGTAGCGGGGTTGATACCTTCACGAGCGGGCTTCTTGCTGATAGCGAATGTGCCGAAACCTACGAGCTGAACTTTGTCACCTGCTACGAGAGCACCCTTGATAGCTTCTACTGTGGCCTCGAGAGCCTTCTTTGCGTCAACCTTGGTCAGACCAGCACCAGCTGCAATCTTGTCAATTAATTCTGTCTTGTTCATAATTTTGTAGTTTTAAAAGTTAAATTAATAATAAAAAAGTTGAATTCTGACGCAAATATAGGATAAAGAATTCATAAAACAAACAAAAAATCAAAAAAAATGAGTTTTTTCATGAAAAAAAGTGTGTATTGCCCCATTTTTGTGCAAAAAAACGGATATTTTTTGTAATTTTGCGCCCAAAATAAAAAAATAGGGTCATTACGACTCTAAGTGGTTAATAAACAGAATAAAAGCAAGATGAATAACATACCCACTATGACCAAGAATCTGCTTATCGTCAATTTTCTGGCGTTTGCAGCAACATGGGTTTTGGAGTTGCGCGGTATTGACCTGACGCAACTGTTAGGCCTTCATTTTTTCCTGGCCAGTGACTTTCAGATCTATCAGTTCTTTACATACATGTTTCTGCATGGTGGTTTTACCCATATCTTCTTTAACATGTTTGCATTGTGGATGTTCGGCTCGGTCATTGAAAGAGTTTGGGGACCGAAGAAATTCATTTTTTATTACATTGTGTGCGGAATAGGAGCCGGCATAACTCAAGAGTTGGTGCAGTATGCCACCTATACGATAGAGGGTATTTCGGCCTATCAATATGTGAGTGCCGGTGGTGTTCAGATGACTACTGACGCCTATATCAATCTTTGGACGACAATAGGTGCTTCGGGTGCGGTGTATGGTATCCTGCTGGCCTTCGGTATGATTTTCCCTAACGAACGCTTGTTTATTATTCCCTTCCCCTTCCCCATCAAGGCCAAGTGGCTTATCGTGGGTTATATTGCCATCGAGCTGTTCTCGGCTATGACCGGTCCTGGCGATGGAGTGGCCCACATGGCTCATTTGGGTGGCATGTTGTTCGGATTCCTGCTGATACGTTACTGGCAGAAGCATCCGGACTCCAGCCAAAGCTTCGGCCGCAGTCGTGGACAGGAGTTTTTCGAGAATATGAAACGCCGCTACGACCAGCGTCAGCAGCAGAACAACCGTATGAGGGCTGAACAAACCGACCCGCGTCGTGAGAGTGACGAGGAGTATAACGCCCGCAAGCGTAAGAATCAGGAAGAGGTGGATGCCATTCTCGATAAGATTCGCAAAAGTGGTTACGATAGCCTGACGAAGGAGGAGAAGAAGAAATTGTTTGACCAAAGCCGTGAGTCGTGATTAAACAGCTGAAAGCTTTTACTGTCCGTTTGATAGCTGGGGCGAATGTTGCTACTGTGTTAGTCATGCTGCTGGTTGGTTACAGCGATCGCCTGAATCCGGCTGACCACCCGCTGCTCTCGACGCTCGGTATGACGCTGCCCGTATTCCTGCTTATCAATCTGGCCTTTCTCTTCTTTTGGCTTGTTTTCAAGTGGCGTATGGTGTGGATTTCCGTCCTTGGCCTCGTGCTCGCGTATGTACCTATTAGTATCTACATGCCGCTGAACAGTTCACAGGATATTCCCGAAGGGGCGTTGAAGATTGTTTCCTACAACGTTTGTAGCTATGGCGGTAATTATAAATACGAACAAGGTTTTGAAAAAGTACGCGATTATCTGGCAGAGGAAAAACCAGACATTGCCTGCATACAGGAGGATATCGATACTTGGCGTCGCTATGTCTTCATTCATTATGAGAAGACCTTTGCCTACAACGACACGATGGTCATTGCCAATAACCCGCAGAGTTACAATGCATTAGGCATTCATTCGAAATATCCCATCATACACCGTGAACGCATTGCTTATCCGTCGAAGGCCAATGGCAGCGTAGCCTGGTGGCTGAAGGTAGGAGACGACACGCTGATAGTTGTCAACAACCATTTTGAGAGTTGTCACCTGAACGAAGACGACCGCAGGCAATACCGCCAGATACTGAAAGGTACCATGCCCAGAGATTCCATGCGCGAGGAGTCGAAACTGTTGCTTGTCAAACTCGCTGAGGCCAATGCGAAGCGTTCCGGACAGATCAGGGCTGTGCGTCAATATGCCTTGGACCATAGTCAATATCCGGTGATTGTCTGTGGCGACTTCAACGACAGTCCCATTTCCTATTCTCGTCATGCTATGGCTGAGGTGTTGACAGACTGTTATGCGACGACGGGAAAAGGTATCGGTTTGTCATATAATCAGAAAGCTTTTTCATTTCGTATTGACCACTTTTTTTGTAATGATAAGCTTCAACCGTATCGTTGCGAAATTGATGGAAAAATGGATGCAAGTGACCATAATCCGCTCATTTGTTGGGTTAAAATAGCCCCAAAGCATTAAAAAATGTATGAAAATTGCCGAATTATTTCCGTAAGTGAAGAAAAAAGCGTATATTTGCAGGCTAAAAAAGCAAAAATATAAATTATAATAATAAATTAACAACAATGCAAAACAAAGGAATTGTAAAATTTATCGCAATCGTTTTGATTCTCGTTTGCTGCTTCTACCTTTCCTTCTCGTTTGTGACTCGCTACCACGAAAACAAGGCAGCAGCCATGGGCGAAGAGGCTGGTCAGGAGTACCTCGACTCAATCATGAACGAGAAGGTGTACTGCGGAATTTATTCTTTCAAGCAGTGCCGTGAGATGGAGATTGGCCTGGGTCTTGACCTGAAAGGCGGTATGAACGTAATTCTTGAGGTATCAGTACCCGACGTTGTCGACGTGCTGGCTGACCACAAGCAGGACGCTGCCTACAAGAAGTCAATGGAGCAGGCAAAGAAGGAAGAGGAGACCAGTCAGGATGACTTTATCTCCCTGTTTATCAAGTATTGGAAACAGAATGCTAACGGACGCCCCTTGGCAGCTATCTTTGCTACCCAGCAGATGAAGGGCAAGGTGAGCACCAGTTCTACCGATTCTGAGGTGGAGAGTGCTCTGCGCGCTGAGGTACAGTCTGCCGTTGACAACTCGTTCAACGTCGTCCGTAACCGTATCGATAAGTTCGGTGTCGTTCAGCCCAACATCCAGAAGCTCGAGGGTCAGTCTGGCCGTATCATGGTCGAGATGCCTGGTATCAAGGAGCCTGAGCGTGTTCGTAAGTTGCTGCAGGGAAGTGCTAACCTGGAGTTCTGGGAGACCTACAACTCACAGGAGATTTATCCCCTGCTGGCTCAGCTGAACCAGAAGTATGCCGCTATGGGTGGCGACGCTTCTGCTGTTGTTGACACTACTGCTACTGAGGCTGCTGCCGATACAACTGCCGTTGCCGAGGCTGCTGCCGACACTACGAAGGCTGCTGCTGCCGACCTGGCTGCTAAGCTGGCCAAGAAGGATGACAAGGTGAAGGACGCCAAGGCTAAGGCTGAGGCGCTGAAGCAGAATCCTCTGTTTGCTGTGTTCCAGCCCGTTCCCCAGGGACTGGCTATCGTTGGTTACGCCAATGCTCGCGATACTGCTGACGTCAACAAGGTTATCTATTCTCAGATTGCCGCTACCGTGCTGCCTGCTGAGTGCAAGCTGCGCTGGGGTGCCAAGGCTGAGGACTTCGGTGGTGAGAACACCAAGGGCGACGTCTTCGCTCTGTATGCTCTGAAGGTCACCGAGCCTAACGGCCGTGCTCCGCTGGAGGGTGACGTGATTACCTCTTCTAAGGACGACTTCGACCAAATGGGTCATCCCTCTGTGTCTATGCAGATGAACTCTGACGGTGCTCGTCGTTGGAGCCAGATTACGAAGCAGAACATCGGTCGTGGCGTAGCTATCGTCCTCGACGACGCTGTTTACTCTGCTCCCCGTATCCTGACTCAGATTGACGGTGGTAACTCTCAGATTACTGGTAATTTCACCATTGAGGATACCAAAGACTTGGCAAACACGCTGAACTCTGGTAAGATGCCGGCTCCTACCCGCATCGTACAGGAAGAGGTCGTTGGTCCCTCACTGGGTGCTCAGTCTATCAAGCAGGGTGTCATCTCGTTCATCGTGGCCTTCGTGCTGCTGATGATCTACATGATCATGCTGTACGGCTTCATCCCTGGTATCCTTTCGGATATCGCTCTGCTGTTCAACCTGTTCTTCACACTGGGTATTCTTACCTCGTTCCAGGCTGCGTTGACCATGCCTGGTATCGCCGGTATCGTGCTGACGCTGGGTACTGCAGTGGATGCCAACGTGCTTATCTACGAGCGTATCAAGGAAGAGCTGCGTCGCGGCTTGGGCATGAAGGAGGCTGTGACGAAGGGTTACTCTAACGCTTTCAGCGCTATCTTCGACTCTAACGTAACCTCTCTGATCACCGGTTTCATCCTGTTGTTCTTCGGTACAGGTCCTGTCAAGGGCTTCGCCACCACTTGGATCATCGGTATCTTCTGCTCGTTCTTCACCGCTGTGTTCCTGACCCGTCTGGTTTACGAGAACCGTATGAAGAAGGACAAGTGGCTCGACCTCACCTTCGTGACTGGTTACTCAAAGAACCTGATGCAGAACGCCAAGTACAACTTCATGGGTATGTACAAGAAGTCGTTCCTCGTATGGGGTGTTGCAGCTATCGTATTCATCGGTTCGTTCTTCGTTCGTGGCTTGAGCCAGAGCATCGACTTCACCGGTGGTCGTAACTATGTGGTGACACTCGACAAGGAGACTCACGTTGAGGATGTCCGCGCTGCATTAGCTGGCGTATTCATCAACAGCGTTGGCGAGAATGCCGGCAAGGAGGCTAACACCTCTGTTATCGCTCTGGGTACCGATGGCAAGACCATCCGCGTATCTACCAACTGGGATATCGAGTCGAATAATCCTGATGTTGACGACCAGGCAGAGACCATTCTGTACAACGCTCTGAAGCAGGGCGGCTTCATCAGCCAGGCTAAGGTTGAGGACTTCAAGAATCCTGATGTCCGCGAGGGTGGTTCCATCATCAGCTCGGCAAAGGTAGGTCCTGCTGTGGCTAAGGATATCACTTACGGCGCTATCGTCAGCGTTATCATCGCTCTGATTGCCATCTTCCTCTACATCCTGCTCCGCTTCCGCAATGTGGCATTCTCTACAGGTGCTACCATCGCACTGGCTCTCGATGCACTGGTGGTTATCGGCTTCTACAGCATTCTGTGGGGTTGGGTACCCATGTCACTGGAAATCGACCAGGTGTTCATCGGTGCTATCCTGACGGTGATTGGTTACTCCATCAACGATAAGGTGGTGGTATTCGACCGTATCCGTGAGAACTTCCAGCTCTATGGCAAGCGCGACCGTCAGCAGCTGTTCAACGATTCACTGAACCAGACGCTGGCTCGTACCATCAACACCTCTGTCACGACGCTGATCGTGTTGCTGTGTATCTTCATCCTCGGTGGTGATTCTATCCGCAGCTTCTCATTTGCCATGATTCTGGGTGTTATCATCGGTACCCTGTCGTCACTGTTCATCGCTGCTCCTACAGCCTTCCTCGTGATGGGTCGCACCATCCGTGAGGACGACGTAGATGCTGCAAAGGCATAAGGCTTACACCTTATTATATATATAAAGCAGCCCGCTCACATCCGAGCGGGCTGATTTGTTTTTCCAGAATTCCTAGAACCTCTAGAATATCTAGACAATCTAGATCATCTAGTCCCTCTAGTTAAAATAGTACAGGAACGCTGCAATTCCCTCTAGGGCGGGCTTGCGCTGACCTTCAATCTCGATGGAGAACTTGATCTCCGCCTTGCAGATGCCGCGCAAGTTCTGGATGTTGTGTAGCTTCGTCACCAGGCGCACACGGCTGCCAGTAATCACGGGCTGACCGAAACGCATGTCGTTCATGCCGTAGTTCACCAGCATCTTGATGTTGTTCACCTCGATAATCTGGTCCCACAAGTAAGGCAGTAACGACAGCGTCAGATATCCGTGGGCGATAGTCGACTTATACGGACTCTCCTCCTTGGCACGCTCCACGTCAACATGAATCCACTGGTGGTCCAACGTAGCGTCGGCAAACAGGTTGATGCGGTCCTGATCGACCTGCAGCCACTCACTCTTTCCTAACTCTTCGCCCAGGTGGGCGGCAAACTCGTCGTACGAGTTAATCACTAATTTTCCCATAATTTTTGCTTTTTAAGATATTTTCTGCTGCAAAGGTAATCATTTTTCGTGGAAAATGATTACCTTTGCACACGAAAAAGCATGCCCTGATAGTTAAATGGATATAACAAGGTCCTCCTAAGACTTAGTTCCGCGTTCGATTCGCGGTCGGGGTACTACCTAAAAAAAGAATGCTCACAGACTTAGGACTTGATGCCTGGATTACTATCGTAACACTTGTTGCGTTGATGGCTACGCTGTTATTTACGCGGCTCAGGTCTGACGTGGCCTTTCTGGGTGCCATCGGCATATTGTTTTTGACGGGTGTGCTAGACTCCACCCAAGCTTTTTCAGGTTTCATCAATCCGTCGGTCATCATCGTGGGTATCATGTTCGTCATAGCCACAGGACTATCCTACACGGGTGTGCTTCAGTGGATTACGAAACATGTGCTTGGACGGCCGAAGGGCGAGACTGCGGCTCTGCTGCGCCTGATGCTGCCCGTAGGAATGCTGAGTGCATTTGTGAACAATACCTCTGTTGTTGCACTCTTTGTGGACGTTGTCAAGTTCTGGTCCAAGAAAATAGGCGTCAACCCCTCCAAGCTGCTCATACCCATGAGCTATGCCAGCGTCATGGGCGGTTCTCTGATTGCCATCGCCACGCCGACGACGTTGTTGCTCGTCGGCATGTATGAGCAACAAACTGGAGAGCCCCTGGGTATCCTTACCTCTTTCCTCCCCGCGTTGTTATGTTTTGCGGCTACCACGCTGGCACTCATCATCTTCCGCCGACTGTTGCCCGATATTACCAGCTCGGAATTGGTTTTTGACCGTACCAGCGACTATACAGTCGAAATGCTTGTCACTTCGAATAATCCCCATATCGGCAAGACCATCGGAGAACTGGGACTGAACCATGTGCAAGCCGGAAGTCTCGTGGAACTCATTCATTTTGACAACTACCGGCAAATGTCGCCAGTGAGTGACGACGAGCCCCTGATGGGCGGCGACAGGCTGATCTTTTCGGGACAGATTGACGATTTGCTTGAATTGGCTAAGGAGATGGGGTTTGTCTCTTCCGATCATCCCGTATTCAGCGTCAGTGGAAAAAGGGGTAAGCGGCAACTCAATACGGCCTACGTCTGTTTTGGCAGCAACCTGATAGGAAAACGCTTGAGTGATACCACTTTCGAGCATGATAGCAACATGACGCTGATAGCCGTGTCGCGTAAGGGTGAGCGTATCAACGAACCACCTCGTGAGGTGGTTCTGCATGCCGGCGACTCGCTGCTTTTTGCCAGCACACCTCGCATTAAGGTCAATACCGATGCTATGAAGTCGATGGTGCATTTCTTCGACTCTACCGAAATACCTGTGCAAGGCTTGAAACCATTGATTTCGGCGGCCATTATGATTGGTATGGTGGTATTGACCACTACAGGCGTTATGTCGCTGCTGCAGAGCGCTTTCCTTGCCGCTAGCGCCATGTTGGTGTTCCGCTGCTGCACGCCAACGCAGGCCATGAACTCCATCAATTGGGAAATCATCATCACCCTGGCAGGCGGTATCGCCATCAGTACGGCCATCCAGAAGACCGGCATTGCCGATTATGTGGCGACGGGCGTATTCAGTCTTTGCGGCAACAATCCTCTCCTGGTATTGATTGCCCTTTGTGTGATGGCAGCGATAGTCACTGAGTTCGTGTCCAATTCGTCAGCCATCGTATTGATGTTCCCCATCGTCTATGCAACCACTGTAGATTTAGGGTGTCCGCTACTTCCGTATGCCATCGCCCTTTTGCTGTCGGTCAATTCAGCCTTCCTGACACCCGTCAGTTCACCGCTCAATCTGCTGGTCTATGGTCCGGGAGGTTATCGTGCAACGGACTACCTGCGCATCGGCCTTCCACTGAAACTGGTTTATCTGACGACCGCTATCGTCGCCATCTGCCTCATCTATGATATTTGACCACGGCACTCTTCCCCTTCAAGCCGGCACTAAAATTCAATACTCCGAAAGAAATTTTGAATAGTCCAAGAGTATTTTCGATTACTCCGAGATTATTGGAACCGACTTTAGTTGCCAGTGCATTA
>CADCDY010000052.1 GCA_902800245.1 uncultured Prevotellaceae bacterium | reverse complement strand
TTCAAAAACTGCTTTTGCCAGCAACGGTGGCACGGCATTACCTATTTGCTGCTGTATATGCATAAGAGTTCCCGAGAAGACAAACTTATCAGGGAAACTCTGTAACCTTGCTGCCTCCCTGACAGAGAGTCCTCTATCCTGATAGGGATGAATTAGCATATTTTTCCTATAGTTGGAAATAACAATCGAAGGTTCAGTACCTATCAGTCGTTTATAGATACCGCTATGACAATTAGCCGTGTTGGCATAGTTTTGCATCAGCTCGGCTGGAATAGCACGCCAGTTCTCACCCTGACCTATATAACGATATCTTTCTATAACATAGTCCTCATTCCGTGAAACAAAGTTCTGGCGACTCCGCTTGGATCCCTGACGCATCATTCTAGCATATGCACTGGCTTGCCTTGCCGGAAGCTTATAGGAAAGTGTTTCATCCATCTGGCCGTTCTCCAAATCCGGCAGGTCTCCTATCGCATCATTTACAGTAATCTTTGTTCCAAAAGGCTCAGGAAACTGAAAATCAATCCCTAAGCGGTTACCTACCATAAAGAAACGGTTTCTCCGTTGCGGCACGCCGTAATCTGAAGCCCAAAGAACTTGGTGTTTCACCTGATACCCCATCTCCAGGAAGCACCGCTCCACGAGTTTAACTATCTTCCCATTCTCAAAATGCAAAAAGCCCTCAACATTTTCAAACAAAAACCATTCTGGATTCAGTTCACTCACAAAACGCAAGAACTCCTCAAACAAGGAGTTGTTAGGGTTCTGCATATTACGTGTCATCGTGTTTGAGGTTGAGAAGCCTTGACATGGCGGGCCTCCAAATACAATAAACACACTTTCATCATCGCGCAAGACAAGTCTTTCTTGAGGACTGATATTGTGAATATCATCCTCAAGAACCAATGTCCCTGGATGGTTACAATGTCATATCCTGCCATTTCCGCACCAAGACTAAGGCCTCCAGCACCGCTAAAAATATCTACACCTATTGGCATATTAGTCAATTTTCATTTTAGGGCACATTAACCCATTATATAATTCCAACTTGCAAAAATAATGATTTATATCCATAAAGATTGCATTATTTGAGTAATATTTAGAAATTTTAACTTTACACACTAAAAGGGCTAATCACCCTCTCACCACCGTATACATAATCGCTTCAAAAAGCATAGTAAAAGAAAGTATCGTATATATTTTCGATAGTTCATTAAATACATGAGCATCATGCATCAACCATCCCCTTGTCGTAATCATTGCAGCGAATAGAGCATAAACACCAGCAACCGAGTATGGCTGCAACAGCTTAACATCTGTCACTAATAATAATCCTAATGATATAAGCAAAAGAACCGTTGCCACCCACGCTGCGTAATAGAGCCCATAATACCACCACTTCAAGCCTTCAGGCACTTTCACCTTTATATTGAAGGGTATGCTGCCTGCTCCTTCATTACCTCTGATAACCAGAGAGTGAATTTCCGGATCCTGACTACTCTGTCGTTCTATGAACTTATCTTTCTCTTCAGGAACAATCGCTTCCAGTTGGAAATCTTTTGGCGACCGAGTGTAAAACCAGTTATTTGCTGTTGATGATACAGGCTGATAGTTGTAACTCAGAGCCTTCTCGACGATAGGCACTAGCAACTTACAGCCTTTCACTCCCTCCCCCTCTCTCTTCTGCACAGAATCATAGTATTTCAGTTTGATAGAATGACGCTTTCCTGTATAATGGATAAAGCAAGGCTTTCCATCAGATAGGGAGTAAAGCACATTCAGAAGTTGTTCCTTGCTCCAGCCGATAGCCGTAGCCATCTTCACATCCTCGCTGTTTAGTCTTGACGACAGAAGGTCACATACCCTGTTGCGAGATACAACAGGTACATGCTCGTTCTCCAAATAGATTGTCAGCCAGCTCAGCCTATCCCTCGTATTAAACAGGAAATAATCACCATCTACGAGTGTTCCCAAGTTTTCCAATTCATACTCATTGGTCAGTTCCACACGATTAGGCGTCTCAAAAACCAGCTGTCGTTTCTCTCTGGCAACATGACTTATTAAATCGTCAAACACTTCTTCGTAGAAGCGTGTCGTTTCACTCAACAGCAGAGTTATAAGCGGATAGTCCTTTAAGAAATGATTCCAGAAACTGTTTGGAAGGCTTTCAGGGAAAGACTCCGATAGTTTCCTGAAAGGAACACTCCTTCTCCGCTTATCATTGAAATCTCCAAAATGACCGTATTCTATCATATCAATCTCAGTGGGCAAAAATGATGGCATCTGTTACATTGGCCATTTCCAACTACACACGAGTGGTTATCAGCTCGTAGTCTATCTACATCTCTCTCAATGCCTATAGCATCCTCAAAACCTCGATAAACATTAATCGTTTGAGCAACTACTCTCATCGCCTTAATAGATTCTATTATAGCTTCACTAGTAATTTCTTCCCCGGTATGCTCATATCTTGTTACGCAATTGATGATATCGGCACAATCATGATAACATAGGAAAGCTGCGCCAAGAGCTGCGCTTATATGATCCTGCCCTACCGCTGTGTCCGTTGGTATCGGGCCGAGTGGCATAATGGGGGCATTAAACTGTCTTAGCAGTTTTGCGTGATTTTCCATCATACCAAGAGACATATGCCCTACATTTTCTACCATCATATTGACGCCTTTCAGTTGCAGATATTTGCAAACTTCCAGTTGCTCTTCCGTCTCTCTTGTATGCACCTCATCACATGCATCAAAAATATTTGAAGGACGAAAAGTTGAGCCAAGACTGATAGTCATATTATACTGTCTTGCTATTTCTGCGATCTCATCAATATGGTCATAAAAAAGGTTCTGTTTTCTAGAATTCTTCTCTATGTCGTATAGACACATGGCACCACCTCGGCTAGTCACTGCTATAAGCCTGTCCCGCTTGGCTATTTCCAAAAAATGTGCATTTGCAGTGAAGTGTATGGTTACAAAACTAACCTTATCCTTACCTAGTTCAATGAGATAGTTCCGACATTTATTCCATTCCAATCCTTTATCCTTTGAAAATGGAATATAAGCTAAGACAGTTCCCACAGGAATATTTAAAATATCCTGTATCTGCTTATATAGAGGTTTTTCTGCTCGATACAAGCTCAAATCCATCATCATATCAGGTATGCAGCCACTATCCTTTATCCTACGTATTTTTATCAATTCCCTAAAATACGTAGTCTTTGTATTGCAGCCGACATTACAATTCAACTTAACCCTTCGCAATTTTTCGTTATGTCAATTTTTAGATTGATTTCATCCTTTCTAGCAATTTTTCAACCACAAACTCTCCAAATTCGACAGTTGCTCTTACATGGTCAGAGCCCCATTGTAGGGCATTCATCTTGTTACCAGATGGTAGGACTGTCGATGTTGGCTGTTCTCTCAAGAATTGTTCTCTCAGAGAATGTAATGTAAGTCCCATCTTAGACCAGTATGAACCATATTGAGGTGTCTTGTTCTCACACCAGATATAGTATGGCCACTTATCATCACCAGGCTGAATAAAATTAGTGAGTTCACCTCTATCACTATTGTTACCAGCAACAAAGATTGAGATTAACTGCATTGTGCCTATTGAATATGCTATAAGAATATCGCCCTCTTTGATACCAGTAGGTCTTCCTCTTTTAGAAAAGGTTATTTGATGTTTGACATCACCATAAAACGTGCTATTTGGAACAGGCTTATGGTCTCTGCCCAAAGGCTTCAGCCAATAGGTGACAGGGGGCCTTTTCGATACAAGAATCGGTTTTAACATTCCCACAAAGTTTGCCTCAATTGTTGGTCGCTCGACATTCACTTCAGGATGTTCATCCATATATTCCACCATCCGCTGAAGATCAACATCATTAACCACCATGACGGCATCCCCCAATATTTGTTCATGAATTTGGCGAATCTTATCTTGGTCATCCAGAAACACACCCCATTCGTGGTTTTGCTCCATACCTTTATGGGTAAAGTTGGCTGAGGTGATAATGCATCCAACGTATTGATTATCTTTTTTACCAATATAAACCTTTCCATGCAGGTCATTATCGATGCGAATAGAGAGATTGTAGCCCCGCAGTTTCTTCAACATGTTTAACTCCACAAGGGCTTTGACTTTGCTGAACTGGTCAACATCGAAGGGTTTTAAAGTGGTAACCATAGTAACATCAGAAATCTTAGCATGTAGAATTTTGCCAAGTTCCTGAATGGCATCCTTTGATAGGAAAGGACTAACAATGACTATTTTATTGCTCTTACCAAACAGCCACTTTACCTCATCAAGATGGTTCTCTTCCTTGTTTTGAATAATCCTCATGGCCATTCTCTCATCTACCAGATTAAAGTTTTCCTCCTCAGCTTCCATCCATACCATAAATTACCATAGGGGCATGGGGTAATCATTCTTGCGTGTTTCCAAGGAGCCCTTACACAATTTCGGTCAATACAACGGCCTTCTGCCTTACACTGATACCTTAGAGCACACGGGAATTCTGCATCAAGAAGGGCGTATGTTATGCTACCAGCAGCCTGCAAGAACTGTGCGCGACGTTTTTTCAAGTGACAGCCATGTACCTTATCAGTAAAATATGTATGATGATAATCGTTCGTGAGAACAGGTGTACCGATATATTTTAGCAACTGTTCAAATCCCTGATTTGTTTTTAGTTCTCCTGCTTGGATGAAATCGACCATGAATAGCGGATTCTGAAGTCGACAATCAATGATTCTATTGATAATTTTGTAATACCATCGTCTGATGTCTTCATAGTTGAATCCTTTAAATCTCTTGTCCAGCGATATAATGGCCAAGTCCTTTATATCATTCAGAGCCTTTGAGTACATACTGACACCATTTACCGTAGAAGCCTTTGTTCTGCTGATAACATCCACGATATAAGCTCTCCAGTCCGTAGGGCACCCATCTTTAATATATTGGTCAAAGAAGTGAATGAGTGCCTTTCCTGCATGACTGAAAGTCAACGAAAGGTCACACAAAGAGAATAGAAAAGGTAAGTTGTTACTGAGTTCTGGAGAATAAAAATTGGCCAATTGCCTGACCACGTCGTATGGATAGTTTGGAGAGGGCTGGACAACGCCTGGCACCCCCCCATACATAATTTCTTCACCAATGTAGGCCATGCTCTCGCTTATATGGTAGTTACCCAGCATAAAATCGCCCCCGCCTTGATACGAAACTTGTATCTTGGATAGGTCTATCTTTTCCCCATTCAGATTCTGAATGTTGGGTGTCACATTGGCTTTACCTGTTATCACCAGATTATCTTCATCTACCCCATCAGGTAGATTGAAGGTCCCTGCAACTTCCTCATTCACCATTGAATTGTTATATACGTTGTTAGTTCCAAGGACTAACTTTATTGGTACTGTAATCTCACCATCCTTAGTCTGATATACTCGATTAACGACATCTGCCAAACATTCACCTAAAACATATATAGTATATAGGCCCATCACCGTCGATATATCCTGCAAGAAATGGATATATTCATGTAGGAACGTACACAGTGTCTCATCATCCCATGTCTTCCAGTTGACTATGTCGTTTTCTGTGTGAACATGTAGATGGAACATGCTTGGCATGTAAAACCCTAATGTCGTATTATATCGTCTCGTATTTCTCATTTTCTCTTGAAAAAATAGTGGCAGAATAGTATATTTTAAATATGAATAACATTTTTTTTTCAAAATAATGCCGCAAAATTAGAAACTAAATCAGAAAGTTCGAGTACAATCTGTGAAGTACAAATTAATTAATATAAAAAAAATCATGAACAGAAAAGAGAAAATCGAGATGTTCCTGAGGGTAGCAGAGATTGTTAGCTTATTAGCTACCATAATTGGCTGGTTCATTTGATGACCAATCTAAGCTCAGGTCTTCGGCATCCGCCGAACAGGATTTGATATGTACTTGCTCTCATTTTGAGCCTTTAGGATGCTCTTCGACATTATGAAATGCCGAGGAGCATTTATTCTTAAATTATCAATTACCAGTGTCTCGCATCTCGCCTTCTTCTTTGTCCTCGTATGTTGCGGCACTGTCGCGACCTTAAATATCCTCAACGGTTTCCCCGCTGAGAAAAACTATTCATCTCCCCCTCCACCATTTTCATCATTAATCAAACAGTATACACAAATGCTCCTTTTTTGTATTCCCTGCTCATGTCTCTGTTTTCATCCTTGCTCGGGGAATAGTCGTCTTGGAATTTCTTCTTTATCATTTGCGAATCTTCAAAAGAAGCCAACCAAGTATGCCTAACATTGTTCAACAACGCATAACGCTCAATTAGTTCTTTAAACCTAGGATGAGAAAAACCATTATAATAGAGCATAATCAATTCATACGGCGACAACGTAGCCCGAACTATTGCGGCATACTCATATTTCTTTTCCCGACCAATAATCAGAGGATTAGCATCATCAATATATTTAAAAATTCTATAGAGATGACGATAGTAATGATCCAAAAACCATAGGCCTTTGGTCAAATCAAGTCTCATTCTCACCTCGCCATCAATCTCTAATGCATCTTTTAATTTATACGATGCCGTTCCATCTCCAACATATATCCTAATGGGCATTTCTTCATAGGTATATTGGAATACATCCCGACCTATTTTCTTTTCTATATTATTATACTGATTTCTGTATTCAATTACCAATCCATTTATTATCTCCTGTTGTATATGAATCATCTCAAACAGGTTGCTTTCAAATCGCTCAATAGCAATATCATGTCTCTGCTGAATATTGGCCTTATATTGCACCCAGAATGCAATGAATGTCAACCCAGCTGCAGCAATAGCAACAAATGGTCCCATGATACCACCTATGGTATCACCTATCTCGCCTGTTGACGAGAAATCAATCCATGCATGTTTTGCCAATACCCATGGCAGAATACAGATAATGATTACTACTAAAAGAAACCAGCTAAACGATTTCCAAAAGTTTATATCAAATGTCGCTTTTTCTTTCATACTACCATTTTCATACGTCTGTAACTTTTCCTATCTCTCTTGTCTCGTATGTTGCGATACCATCGCGACCATCCCTCCCTCCACCATCTTCGTCAGCTTCGCCATCATCTAAGATTCCTTTCCACTCTCTTTAAACCACAAAAACGTATTGCCAGAACCAATCACCTTAATCCTAACAATACGTTTTACCATTCCTTTCTCCCTTATTCCGTAATTTTAAATTCTATCAATCCATTGATTCTGTAATTCCCTCGCTACTTATAATACTCCCTCAAAAACCTCGCTACCGCCTCTTGCTGGCGCTGTTGGTTCTGCATCCACTCGTTGTATTCCCTCAACAGTCGTTGAAAGTGTTCAGCTCTCTCCTGCCCGTCGATGGCGTTGCACATCTGCTCAGCTATTTGAGGAGGAAAGTTATTCCTAATAAGCGTCTTCTGCGCCTCATTGGCAATCTTGTTTTCCAGAATGTTGTATAGGTCTTGTATCGTTATCATAGTGCTTTCCGTTTTATCCCTTCTCCCCTCACTCAACCTCCTTCAGCAGTCCCACTGGTACAAACGCTATCGCCACACTGGCGATTCCCTCCAGTTCCACCACTACCCTCTTGCATCTCTTTATGCGTCTGATCACGCCCGTCACGCCCTCAAACGCACCGCCCATAATCTCCACGCGTTTGCCCTCTTTCCCCACGACCGTCTCCTCATCCAGAAACATCACGCTGTCGTCAGTCCTCGAAGCCACACGCATAAAATTCTCCATCTCCCGGTCCCCCACCGTCATGATAGCATGCTCCCGCGAGGCCGTCCGGTCCATCATATACCGCAGCGGTTCCAGCACCTCGTTCGATGCCTTCAACCCACTGATCCTTTCCTGCGTCGACCTCACAAAAATCAGGTTATTAATCGCCGGCACCAACTCCCGACGTATATTCGTGTCATTCGTGAGATTTGTGTTCGCTCCTCTCCGTACCTCCGTCGTTCCGTCTATCCGTCCCATCCATCCCATCCGCGTTCGTTCATCTCCGTGTTCCCGTATATTCGTGTCATCCGTGAGATTCTCTCTTTGAGAGTGTGGCGTTGCAATCGTGTTCGTTCCTCTCCGTAACTCCGTGGTTCCGTCTCCCCGTCGCTCCGCAATCCGGTACTTCATCGGTATGAAGCACTCTATCCCCAGCCGGTCCAGCTCCGCCTTCACCTTCATCTCCCGCTGATACGTCACCCTCATCGGAAACCAAATCTTAGGGTCACCACACAACCCTATGTCGCGTCCTTCTCCGCCCTCAGTCCTCATCCTTCCGACTTCCGACCTCAGACATCTTCCATCATCCGTCTCCATCATATCACTCTGATTTTCAGCCGCTTTATGACTTTAACCTTCATCTTCGATTTCTACAAAGACTATATTATTCGACAAATATAGTGAAAAATCTTCATACTCACATCATTTAAACACTATTTTTAACAAAAATCATATAAAAAGCAAAAAGGGCAGATGCTTTCACACCTGCCCTTTGCCTCTGTTCGTTAGATTTGATCAATTCGTGTTCAATTAACGGGTAATTAACGGGATTCGCATCGCCACACTCACCTTTGACCTTCGACCTTAGGCCTAACTCCCTGATTCCCAGAATCCCTAACTCCCTGATTCCCAGAATCCCTAATTCCCAGTCTCCCTAATTTCCTAATTCCCGGTTTCCCAGAATCCCTGCCTCCGTAGTTCCACAACTTTTGACACCTCAAAAGTTGTATGTCACATCCACGGTATTTCCGCTACTTCCCACAGCCACATTGCTGCCCTTTCCAAACATCTTATCCGAAAGCCACCAGGTCAGTTCCGCAGCGCCATAGCCCACAGCAGCTCCAGCCACGACGTCATACCAGTGATGCCTATCACTGGCCACGCGCTCTATACCAATAGCCGTAGCGGCGGCATATCCTGCAATGGGAATCCAGATACAATCCTTCCGGAACTCCTTATCAATCGACCTTGCTGCAGCAAAGGCAATCGCAGCATGTCCCGACGGGAATGACTTGTTATCCGAGTGGTCCGGACGTTCTTCCTTGATCATCGCCTTCAGAGCCGTTTTTGCACCAAAAGCCACAACCACCGACGCTCCAGTATTCACTATGAACCTCGGCCAGTTACGTCCTCCCCTATATCCCTGAATCCCAGATTCCCTAGCTCCAGGCTTCCGCCACGTATTAAGCCCCAAGTCATACTGCACGCCTATATTGATATCAAACCAGCCATTGTGTGAAAGTCCCGTATCACCTCCGAACTTCCCATCCAAGAATCCACCTGTAGTCACCTGATAGGAGGCATCGGCATACAGTTTCACCCGGTCATTAATTGCAAATGTATGTTCTGTTCCAATTCCGAGAATGGGGCATTCAGAATAACTCGATGAGAAATTTTCTGCAAGTCCCATCCTTGGATATACGATAGCATTCCATGTCCTGTTTTTATCATAACCACCAATGATATTGTGCAGGTTAAAGAACATATCAGCATATAGAGATATAAAACCATGCTTTTTATAGTTCAGCATTGTACCATCCTTAGAATCCAGATAATGAGCCTGCTTATTAGGAATCAGACCATTTTGCCAATTAGCCCCAACTCTAAGACCAGCCTCCGGAGAGAACCATTTTCCTACACCTAAGTTAATACCAAAAGTTTTTCCATTAGGGAAAACGTTGGCAAAATTCGTTCTGTAGGGATTTTGCAATGACATGCCGAGGCCAGCCTGCACAAACCAGTTATCCCAGAAGTGGTTTAAGGTAACACCATCTTTATTTTGATTCGGTTCACTAGCTTTCTTCCACTTTCCGTCACTCGCCTTTCTTCTTAAATCATACTGTACGCCAACATTGATCTCGGCAAAGCTATTGCCGCCATGATCTGTGCCAGATGCAACGCCATTGATGCTTGCCACAAACTGATAGCCGGCATCCACATACAGGCTCCACTTATCACTTAAACGGTAAGTATTGATGATGCCAACACCTAAAATGGGGCAGCCTTTGCTAGTTCCAATATCCCACCATCCACCAGCACGGGGGGCAACAATCAAATCCCATTTCCTTTGTGGGTTATAACTTCCTAGAAGATTATGCATATTAAACTGCACATCCCATATAAAGTTCAGAAAGCCCCCTTTTCTGTGATTCTCACCAGGAACACCATATGGCTGCAGCCATGTGTTATGGTCGTTAGGCAGGATGCCATTATTCCAAACTACTTTAAATCGTCCTCCAAATTCAGGCGTGAACCATTTCCCCATTGCAACATTCACGCCAAATGATTTACCATTGGGGAAAACATCCTTCACGCTATGTCCGGAGGGAAATAGCAAATTCATGTCGACACCCAACTGCCCGTACCAATTATCCCAGAACGAGTTGGTAACAACAGGACTAATAGAATCTGTCTCTTCTATATCCTGTGCAAACATTCCCTGGAAAAGAAATAATGTGATTAACAATACAACAGATTTCATCTTTCCTTTATTATCACCCAAAACGTCTTAAATATTAAGCCGATATCATACAGGAAACTTTACTTCTCCACGTATTCCAAATACAACTTAATCTTCTCCTGCATGATCACCTCGATGTAGTATTTCTCGGGATCTTCCGCCTGTTCCATCAGCTCATTCTCATTGCGGAACTTGATGCTGGCAGGATCTGTGATGCCTGGACGAACATCCAGCACATGCATCTGCTCAGGAGTCCAGTAATCCACATAATGCCTTACCTCAGGCCTTGGGCCAACCAAAGACATATCCCCCACAAACACATTAATAAGCTGAGGTAGTTCGTCGAACTTAAACTTCCTGATAAAATACCCACTCTTGGTCACACGAGGATCGTGGCCACCAATGGTCACCAGACTACCTTTATCAGCCCCCACCCTCATCGAGCGGAACTTAAAAATCCGGAAGTCCTTGTTTCCACGTCCTACACGCACCTGCCGATAAAACACCGGCCCTTTGCTATCAAGCTTAATCCAGATGGCTAAAACCAAAAAGAGCGGACTGAGCACAATCAGTCCCAATCCGCTCGCTATGATGTCAAACGCTCTTTTCACGAATTCTTCAATATTTCTACAAAATTAGAAATCACATACTCCACATCCTCATCACTCAGACGAGTGTGCAAAGGCAACGTTATTTCATTTTCAAACAGATGATAAGCATTCGGATAGTTCTTGATGTCGAAACCTAATGCCTTGTAAGCCGTCATCATAGGCAGCGGCTTATAGTGGACGTTGGTGGCAATACCGCGTTCTGCCATCTTTTCAATCACCTTATTGGTTTCTTCACGAGTCTTACCCAGCAAACGAACTAAATACAAGTGATGCGAGCTGCAATGATCTGCATCCTTGTGGTTCAGCACAGCTACATTCAGGTCCTTCAATGCCGCATTATACTTAGCCACAATCTCGTGCCTTCGCTCCAGCAGCTTCGGATAACGCTCCATCTGCACCAATCCCAGTGCAGCCATAATATCCGTCATGTTGCACTTGTACCAAGGACCAATGATGTCGTACTCCCACGCCCCAAGTTTAGTCTTAGCCAAAGCATCCTTGTTCTGCCCGTGAAGGCTAAACAGTTGGCTCAAACGGTACAGCAACTCATTCCAAGTCTCGCCCTCCTTCTTAGGCACTGTTGGAAAGTAATCTTCAACCTTAACGTTGACGTTAACCTTAACTGGCTCGTTACCAAACGGCAACTTCCACGTCATAGCTCCGCCCTCAGCCGTAGTGAAGTTCTTCACCGCGTGGAAACTAAACGACGAAAAATCAGCAATCTCGCCCGCCATTTTACCTTTACGCATACCACCAAAGCTGTGCGCACAGTCAGCCGACACCACGATCCTGCCTATCTTCGCCTGCAGCGCATTGTTAGCCTTAAACAGCCCACGTTTCTTCTCCACAATCTCATACACGCGGTCGTAGTCCGCCACGATACCAGCAATATCCACCGGCACAATCACCTTCGTCCGTTCGGTAATCGCCTTCTCCAGCTGGTCGTAGTCCATCTCCACGCAGTCTTTTTGGCTGTCAACGAAAACAATCTTCGCCCCCACATGCTGCACCACGCTTGCCGTGGCCGTATAGGTATATGCCGGCACTATCACCTCGTCGCCAGGACCCACGCCCAGCAGGTGCAGCACCATCTCCATCGCTGCTGTTGCCGAGTTCAGACACACCGTTTTGTCCGTATGCACAAACTCTGAAATCTGTGCCTCCAGCTTCTTGGTTCTAGGACCTGTAGTAATCCAACCAGAGAGGATTGCTTCTCTCACTTCCGCAGCCTCCTTCTCCGTCATATCAGGCGGAGAGAAAGGAATGTTTCTCAATTTCATATTCATATTAATAAAGATTATAATTTAATGTCAACGTTCAAAGCCTGGTGCAGCTCATTCTGCAGCACCAGCTCCCATCGTTGTAGCTCCTTTGGATTGTTCTTCAGTTTTGCCCGGATGTCCTGATTAATCAGCAGCAGTTGCCACAATTTCAAGTGGTCACCCGGCAAAAGATTTCGTTTTTAGACCCTACTAAATGCCCCGTTGCCTAAGCTGTAACGGGCGCACATTGCCTGGCGGCTATTAGCGTAGAGAGAGTCCGCTTTCTCCAATGCCAGTACCGACAGACCCTCCGAGAGGGTTGTCATTGCCGTCTTCAATGTCTTAAGTTCTAAAAACTCCTTTTTCATTGTTACTTTACGTTTAAAAAATTAAAAATATACTAATTCTATCTTCGTTGAGATAGCTTTTTCTTCACGTCCTTGATTCTCTGTACTTTTGTCACACAGATCTGTATATTAAAACGAATTTAAATTTTCTAATTTATGAACACCAATCGTGAACAACGCTGTATTCAGCTTTTCAACCGCTTCAAAGCGCAGTTTTTAAGAGCCCTTCAGCTCGATGATGCCGAGAAGGATTATTATCCTTCGCAGTCCAGCAACGAGTTCAACCGTTTGCTGGCCGACCGCTATGCCGCCGACTTCTGTATGTTGATGATCCGCCTGACATCACACATGGGAGTCGACGATTTCAATAACAACTGGTTCTACTTCTCCGATTTCATCTATCAGGACGAAGACCTCGACTGTCAGCACGCCATAGAATCAAAACAAAAGGAAGAGGACGATGATGATTAACAGAACCACTGACACGAATATATGATACTTAATACTGATGCGCTCAGTCTGGTTCAAGAGGAGCTGGCTTTGGCAGGATTCTCGGCTGAGGACGAGAGGCGGCTCCGTGAGCTGGAAGCGTTCAGGATAACGCCCACGAAGGAACTCCCACCCGTGGAGTTCCTCTTCCGGCTCCATGACAGGCCGTGCTTTGCCCGTGGCGAGCTGACAGGACTCTCAGGCAAGGCCAAGAGCGGCAAGACGTTTGTCTGCAGCATACTGATGGCGCTGTGCTTTCGCAACGAAGTGCTCTCCCTACAGAGGATCGAGCCAACCCGTTTGCACGTGCTCTGGTACGATACCGAGCAGAGCGATGAGTCCACCAAGGACATCCTCTGCCAGCGTATCTGCCAGATGACAGGCATCCAGCATGATCAGTTTCCCAGCGAGCAGTTCGACGTATTTAATGTCCGCCAGAAGCCCGTCACAGAGCGGCTGCCCTCGCTAGAGGTGGCTGTGCGCTATCGCAAGCCCGACCTGGTGATACTGGACGGTCTCCGTGACTTGGTCTCTGACATCAACGATGGTGTGATTGCCCAGAACGTTATGGAGCGTCTCATGCATCTCGCCTCGGAGCATCATTGCTGTATCGTGTGCGTGCTGCACCAGAACAAGAGTATCGAAGACCATAACCCTCGTGGCTGGATAGGCACCGAACTGAAGCACAAGGCCTTCGAGATGTACGAGTGTGCGAAGTCGAGTGAGCGTATCTTTACGTGGAGCCAGACGGACACGCGAAAGTATGACATCCCGGAGGGATTGAGCTTTGGCGTGAACGAAGCGGGCATTCCGTATCGTTGTACCGAGAAGCAGCTACTGGAGGCTCAGTTCGAGGCGCAGCGTAAGATGGTGGCCAAGCTCGAGAAGAGTGGCGGTCGCCCCAATAAGCCGTATGCCGACCTGAACCCGAAGTACGCCCACAAGGAGGGGCGCAAACACGTGTTCGATGTGAAGCTGCTCTTCACCGACATCATGACACCAGGACAGACGTATCAGGAAAAAGACCTGAAGACGGCGATCTTTGACAAGACGAATGCCGTCAAGGACAAGCTCCACGACGAAATCCTCCGTCAGGCCGTCGCCGAAAAGGTCATCCTCTGCACCACCAATCCCTTCGGCCACAAGGAGTACATGCTCCCTACACCCGAACCACCGGAACCAGTGCAACAGGATTTACCATTTTAGCGTATGACTCTTCCATCTGCCCTCTTACATCTTCCCTCCTACGGTGAATGCTCTGGAGGCCCCCACATACTACATTCTCTCTCGTAGAGAGAATTACGTATGGGGTCAGCAGCATCACCTTCGGCAATTGTATTTAAGCTAAACTTTAAAATATGAAGTACGATGACTTAAATCTCAAAAGAATCCGCGAGGTACCCATCTTCGATGTCTGCTCCAAACTCGGCATCAGCCTCTATGGCATGGGCAAACTCACCAAGCGTACCAAGTGCTGGTACCACGACGATAAGCACCCCTCGATGCACGTCAACAAGAAAAAGAACATCTATAAGTGCTTTGTCTGTGGCAAGGGTGGCGATGTGATTAAGTTGGTACAGGACTACGACAACAAGACCTTCATCGAAGCCTGCAACTGGCTCGTCTCCGAGTTCCACGTTGTCCTGATTGAAGACAAACCGCTTTCAGCGGGAAATTATTCAAAATCTAATTCAAAATTGAACAATTCTGAGACCAATTCTGATCAATTTGACTTCCCCCTTCGGGCCGTCGAGCTAAACCTTCCCAGCGAAGCAGGCCCCAAATCCGTTCCATCCGTGCAATCCGTGGTTCCTTTATCTCCCGACCTCGTTTCGAGGTCCTTGTCTCTGGATTCCCAGTTCTGTAAATCCGTCGTCTCTGCCGGCTACCTCACCGACGCCCAACTGTCATCTGCCGTCTCCCGCTATCGTTTGGGAGCCACCAAGGATGGTGGTGTCATCTTCTGGCAGATTGACGACCAGCAGCGCATCCGCACCGGAAAGATTATGTATTACCAGCCCGACTGTCACCGCTCCAAGGACCACCACCCCACCTGGGTTCACTGCCTCATGAAGGACGACCTACCTCAGGACTATACCCTTCACCGCTGCCTCTTCGGGCAGCACCTGCTCAGTGGCAAAGCCCCTGGGGCCACCGTCTGTGTGGTAGAGAGCGAGAAGACTGCCGTCATCTGCTCCGAGCGTCTCCCCGACAGTCTCTGGCTGGCCTGTGGCGGCCTCCAGATGTTCTCTCCCGAGATGCTTGCGCCCCTGGTCGATCACAAAGTCATCCTCTTCCCCGATACCGACCTCACTGGCGACACCTACCGTCGCTGGGCCGACATCGCCCTCCAGGCCTCCAAGCTCTATCAGTTCCGCTACCCTCTCCGTGTCTCCCGCCTCCTCGAGTCCCACGCCACCCCGGACCAGAAACAGCGAAAGATCGACCTCGTGGATTTTTTATATTCAGCGTGAATTCGACTTGAATTCTGCGTGAATTCAAGTCGTTTTCTGCGTTCAAAGGGATGATATTTAAGCCTGCTGCGCAGGGAAATCTTTCAAAATTTAAATCAAAATGATTCAAAAATGCAATAGCTATGTTCGAAATACGTACTTATGGAAAATCTGAGTTAGCACTCAAATATTTCCCCAACGCCGAAACCACAACCGGCGCACTGAGTAACCTCAGCTTTTGGATACGGAAGAACAAGAAACTTGTTAAGGCTCTCCGTTCCTGTGGCATGCCCCCAAAATCAAAGTTCTACACCCCACGTGAGGTCTCCCTCATCGTCAAGTATCTCGGCGCCCCATAAAAAGAAAAACATGAATGCAACTGGTTGCATGATGATATCCAAGGATGTTCGTAGCTCGCTCTTTGAAATGTTGTATCTTTGTATCGTCAATGAAAATCATTGATAACAGAAGCCAGCGCGCAGCTAATGTTTAATGTTCAATGTTTAATGTTCAATGTAAATTATGCCTGTACTCGTAAAAGTTTCTCAAAAC
>CADCDY010000051.1 GCA_902800245.1 uncultured Prevotellaceae bacterium | reverse complement strand
GCTACAGGTAATATGAATAAGGTATATGATGCGGCAATGACCGCCATTACGCAGATTGCTGCGACGATGAAAAGAGGTAAGTGGAAAGAGGTAAGAGGTGAGAGAACACCTTCTGCCCGCTTGATTCTGCTTGCAGTCATATCTCTTACCTCTTACTTCTCACCTCTCACCTCTAATGCCGTCACAAAGGCCGAAGCCGACAGCGCTTACGTTCAGGAACGCTACCAGCAGGCTGCCAAGGATTATGAGGCATTGCTGAAACAAGGCGTCAGTGCCGACCTCTATTATAATCTCGGCAACTGTTACTATCGCATGGACCAGATGACACAAGCCGTACTCAACTACGAGCGTGCGCTATTGCTCTCGCCAGGCGATAAAGACATCCGCTTCAACCTGCAGATGGCCCGTTCGAAGACCATCGACAAGATTACCCCCGAGTCGGAGATGTTCTTTGTCACGTGGTATCGTTCGCTGGTCAACGTGATGAGTGTCGACGGTTGGGCTCGTACGGCGCTGGTGGCCTTGATTGTTGCCATCGTGCTGGCATTGTTCTATCTGTTCTCCGACCGCATCTGGCTTCGCAAGATAGGATTCTTCGGCGGCATCATCGCATTGTTACTGTTCCTGATAGGCAATCTCTTTGCCTGGCAACAGAAGAGCAATCTCACCCAGCGCACGGGGGCCATCATTATTAAGTCTGCGGTTAACGTGAAGAGTACGCCTTCCAAAAACGGTACCGACCTGTATATCCTGCACGAAGGAACGAAAGTCACGGTGACCGATTCCTCCATGCGTGAGTGGCGTAAGATTCGTGTGGCCGACGGTAAGGAAGGATGGTTGGAAGTCTCGGAAATAGAAGTGATATAATATGGAAGAACTGATTCATTTTGACAAGGAACTGCTGCTTTGGTTCAATGGCAGCGACTCGCTGGTGATGGACTCGGTCATCATGACGCTTACCACCGCCACGACATGGATACCGATGTATCTGGCATTGTTTTATGTCGTACTGAAAAGCAACAGCACCGTTCGCGATATCCTGCTCGTACTGGCGGGTGCGGCGGCATGTGTACTGCTCGCAGGCACCATCGACGACACCATCGTCAAACCCCTTGTGGCTCGTTGGCGCCCAGGTCGTGACCCCGAGATAGGCATGCTGGTTGATACCGTTGACGGCTATCGTGGCGGAAACTACGGATTCTTCTCTGCCCATGCGGCAAACACGTTCTCCATAGCAATATTCATGTCGTTGCTGATGCGACAGCGACTGTTGACCATTTTCCTTGTCGGTTGGTCGCTCCTCAATTGTTATACGCGCCTGTATCTGGGCGTCCATTATCCCGGCGACATCACTGTCGGACTCATTTGGGGCGGTCTCGTGGGCTTTGGTGTCTACAAAGGGTATTGTCATTTCGCGCGCCCTGCCGTCTATACCCGTCCGTTGTGCGACATTCCCATCGCCGTGTTCTGCCTGACGCTGCTCTTTGCCGTTGTCAAGGCGTTGTTCCAATTGTTGTAAACGATGAATACAAAAGAAATACATATCAGCGATTATACCTACGACCTGCCTGACGAACGTATAGCGAAGTTCCCGATGGCCGAGCGCGACCACTCGAAGCTGTTGCTTTACCGCCAGGGTGAGGTAGGGGAGGACGTGTTCTACAACCTGCCCCAATATCTGCCTGAAGGTGCGCTGATGGTGATGAATAACACGCGCGTCATCCAGGCGCGACTGCATTTCCGTAAAGATACGGGAGCTTTGATTGAGATATTCCTGTTAGAGCCCGCCTTGCCGCGCGACTACGAACAGATGTTCCAGCAGACCAGCCGTTGTCAGTGGCTGTGTCTGGTAGGCAACCAGAAAAAATGGAAAGAAGGGTCGTTGAGCAGGAGGTTAGAAGTGAAAGGTGAGAAGTTAGAGATTACTGCCACGCGCAAAGGCGAGGTAGGGACGAGCCAACTTATTGAGCTTGAATGGAAGAACATTTCTCTCACCTCTAACCCCTCACCTCTTACCTCTATCAGTTTCGCTGAAGTCATCGACGTAATGGGAGAACTACCCATTCCGCCATATCTGAATCGCGAGACACAGGAAAGCGACAAGACAACCTATCAGACCGTCTATTCGAAGATTAAAGGCAGCGTAGCTGCTCCGACGGCCGGTCTCCACTTCACCGAGCGCGTCCTGAACGATATCGACGCCCGTGGCATCGAACGCGAGGAAGTCACGCTGCACGTGGGTGCCGGAACCTTCCGTCCGGTCAAAAGCGAAACCATCGGCGACCATCCTATGCACACGGAGTACATTGCCGTCCATCGCCACACCATCGAGCGCCTGTTGGCACACAATGGCGAGGCAATAGCCGTCGGAACCACCAGTGTCCGCACACTCGAGAGCCTCTATTATATGGGATTGAAGGTGTTGCAGAACCCTGATATCGCAGAGGACCAGTTGCACGTCAACCAATGGGAACCCTATAATGGGGACGGTCACGGGGACGGTTCCATCTGTGATAGCGCAGCGTTTACAGTGGAACCGTCCCCCTGTGCGGCGCTTCAAGCCCTGCTGGACTGGATGCTTCGCAACGAGCTGACGGTCCTCCATTCCTCCACACAGATTATCATTGCGCCGGGCTACGACTATAAGATTGTCAAGATGCTCATCACCAATTTCCATCAGCCGCAGTCCACGCTGTTGCTGCTGGTCAGTGCCTTCGTTCATGGCGACTGGCACAAGATTTACGACTACGCCCTGGCTCACGATTTCCGATTCCTGAGCTACGGCGACTCCTCACTCCTCATCCCATAGATGGTTCATGGTTAAAGGTTAATGGTTAATGATTAACGTTCAATGTTAAAATAATATGAAGTACGGATTCATCAAAGTGGCTGCTGCCATTCCCGCTGTTCGCGTGGCCGACGTGGAATACAACGTCCAGGAGATTGAAAAACTCTTATCGCTTGCCGACGGCGAGCATGTGGAGATTGTGTGTTTCCCGGAACTGTGCATAACGGGCTACACGTGTCAGGACTTGTTCAAAGAACAGCTGTTGCTGTCGAAGTCGGAAGAGGGGCTGCTGATGTTGCTCGATTTCACCCGCAAACTCGACATCATCTGCATCGTCGGACTCCCCGTACAGGCTGGCGGACTCCTGCTCAACTGTGCCGCAGTCATTCAGCGCGGTTCCATTCTGGGCGTCATCCCCAAGACCTACCTGCCTAACTACAACGAGTTCTACGAGAAGCGCTGGTTTGCCTCCGCTCAGGACCTGAATCCAACGGATATCTATCTGGCTGGCTCGCCCGTCCGTCTGTCCTCCGAACCGCAGTTGTTCCAGACGGCCGACGGTGTGAAGTTTGGCGTCGAGATATGTGAGGACGTCTGGGCACCCATTCCTCCCAGCAACAACCTGACGATGGCCGGTGCCGAGATTGTCTTCAACTGCTCCGCCAGCGACGAACTCATCGGCAAGCACCGCTATCTGCGTTCGCTGGTGGCCCAGCAGAGTGCTCGTACCATGAGCGGCTACGTCTATAGCTCGTGTGGTTTCGGTGAGTCCACGCAGGATGTCGTCTATGGCGGCAATGCCATGATTTTCGAAAATGGCCGTGTACTTATCGAGGGCGACCGCTTCTCGTTCCAGCCCCAGCTGAAGATGGCTCAGATTGATGTCGAGCGTCTACGCACCGAGCGTCAGACCAATTCCACGTTCATTAATGCCCAGCGCCAGGCTTACGCAGAGATTGTCGCCTGCAAGCCGCCTCTGGATGAACATCCTTTCCAGCTCCAGCGTCCCGTCGACGCCCATCCCTTCATTCCTGCCGACGACGAGATGGCCGAGACCTGCGAGGAGATACTGAATATCCAGACTGCCGGACTGGCCAAACGACTTATCCATACCAATTGCCAGCATGTCGTCATCGGCATCAGCGGTGGCCTCGACTCAACGCTGGCCTTGCTGGTTTGCGTGCGTACCTTCGACAAACTCGGCTACGACCGCAAAGGCATCATCGGTGTCACCATGCCTGGCTTCGGCACGACCGACCGTACCCACGACAATGCCTCGTCGCTGATGCAGACGCTGGGCATCTCGCAGATGGAGATATCCATTGCCAAGGCCGTCAACCAGCATTTCTCCGACATCGGTCACGATGCCGCCATCCACGATGCCACCTATGAGAATTCTCAGGCACGCGAACGCACACAGATTCTGATGGACCTCGCCAACAAACTCAATGGCCTTGTCGTCGGCACCGGCGACCTCTCCGAACTCGCCCTCGGCTGGGCTACCTATAATGGCGACCACATGTCGATGTACGGTGTCAATGCCAGCATCCCCAAGACGCTCATCCAGTATCTCATCCGTTACCTCGCTTCCCTGCCGGCTTTCACTGCCCAGCGCGAGACGCTGCTCGACGTCATCGATACGCCTATCTCGCCCGAACTGACGCCTGCCGACGAGAAGGGCAACATCAAGCAGAAGACCGAAGACCTCGTCGGACCCTACGAGCTCCACGATTTCTTCCTCTACTATTTCATGCGCTTCGGCTTCCGTCCTGCCAAGATCTTCCTGCTCGCACAACAAGCCTTCGGCGACAAGTACGACCGCGAGACCATTCAGAAATGGCTCAAGACCTTCTGCCGCCGCTTCTTCTCGCAACAGTTCAAGCGTTCTTGTCTGCCCGACGGACCCAAGGTCGGCAGCATCAGCCTCTCGCCCCGCGGCGACTGGCGCATGCCCAGCGATGCCTGCTCCGCCTTGTGGCTGAAAGAGTGTGACGAACTGTAAAATCACACCGCGTCGCATAGCGCAAAGGTTACGAAAAAGTCGAGCGAAAAACCAAATAAATTTGAGTTTTTCCGAGACGGAGTAAGCTCGCTGATTTATCGGCAACGCCCAGAAAAAGACATTGTTAGTAATTCCTGGGCGTGCGCCCAGGAATTACTGATTTAGAGTGTGACGCCGTTTTTGAAGATGGAAATCTCGCGGTAGCCGTTCTCCTCGTTGCGGGCTTTTTCGCCAGAGGCGACGGCAAGGACCTTGTCAATGAATTCGGGAACGAGTTCCTGCATGGTGCGGCCTTCGACGAGCTGTCCGGCAGAGAAATCGACCCAGTGGGGCTTGTTCTTGGCGAGCACGGGATTGGTGGCGACCTTCATAGTGGGCACGAAGGTGCCGAAGGGCGTGCCGCGACCGGTGGTGAAGAGCACGATGTGGCAGCCGCAGGAGGCGAGGGCCGTGGAGGCTACGAGGTCGTTGCCGGGAGCGGAGAGCAGGTTGAGACCGTTGGCCGTGAGGCGGTCGCCATATTCCATGACACCGCTGACGGGTGCCTTGCCGCACTTCTGGGTGCAGCCGAGGGCTTTGTCCTCGAGGGTGGAGATGCCGCCGGCCTTGTTGCCTGGTGAGGGATTCTCGCCGACGGGTTCGCCATGGGAGAGGAAATAGTTCTTGAAATTGTTGATCATCGAGACGGTCTGCTGGAACAGTTCGGGGGTCTCGCAACGGTTCATGAGGATGGTCTCAGCACCGAACATCTCGGGAACCTCGGTGAGCACGCTGGTGCCGCCCTGGGCCACGAGCCAGTCGGAGAATTCGCCGACGAGGGGATTGGCGGTGATGCCGGAGAAACCGTCAGAGCCACCGCACTTCAGCCCGACGCGGAGCTTGGAGACGGGAACGTCCTCGCGCTTGTCCTTTGCGGCCTGGGCATAGAGTTCGCGGAGAATAGCCATGCCAGCCTCAATCTCGTCGCCTTCGACGCGCTGGGTGACCAGCAGCTTGATACGTGACTTGTCGTAGTCGCCAAGCATGGCCATGAAGTCCTCGGGCTGGTTGTTCTCACAACCGAGGCTGAGTACGAGCACGCCACCGGCATTGGGGTGGAGACAGATGTCGCGCAGCACCTTACGGGTGTTTTCGTGGTCCTCGGAGAGCTGCGAGCAGCCGTAGTTGTGGTGCCAGGTCCAGATGGCGTCAACGTCACGTCCGCCTGTCTCCATCATCAGGCGATGGGCAAGGTTTTCCGCAATGCCGTTGACGCAGCCAACGGTGGGCACAATCCATATCTCGTTACGCACGCCGACGTCGCCATTCTTGCGGACGTAGCCCTTAAACGTCGTCTTTTGACTTTTAACCTTTGATCCTTCCCAGGCTCCGACAGGCTGATACGTGTATTCGAGCGTGCCGCTGAGGTTGGTCTTGAGATTGTTTTCGTTCACCCAGTCGCCGGCCTTCATGTCCTGACGGGCATGACCGATGGGGTAGCCGTACTTGATGATGTCTTCGCCTTCTTTGACGTTGGTGATGAGTACTTTGTGACCTGCAGGAGTGTCCTGATTCAACGTGATTTGCTTGCCGTCGACCTCGATGATGTCACCCTTCTTTTTCGGTGAGAGACATACGACAACACTGTCGGCGGGATTAATTTTCAGAAATGTAGCTTGTTCCATAATTAAATTTGTTTTAGTATTTGTTTATATGATTTATCCGATGTTTTTGCGGCGGTAGAAATCGATGTTCTCCTTGGTGAGGAGTTCGATGGGCATGTAGTTGACGGGCTCGACTTCCTTTTTGAGGACGATGGCCTGGAAGAGCGTCTCGACGCAGGAATAGCCTTGCATGAAGGCGTGTTGTGCGATGAGGAACGAGATGGAGCCCTGACGGACGCACTCTGCATTCTTGGGTACCATATTGAACGTGATGCAATGGTGGACGAGCGGGTGGGCAGTGAAGAAATCCTCGAGGATGACGTCGTACTTGTCGCGTTTGTCGTCGAGCGAGAGGTTGACCTCGTGAATGGCGACAGAGGGGAAGTGGTCGTGCATGTAATGGCGGAAGCCGGTCTCGCGGTTTTCCTGCTGCTTGGATGCCACGTTGCCGTTGCGCATCTGTTTCATGAGCATAATCTCCTTCTCGCGTGGGGCCAGCATCATGAGCATGCGGGCAGCGAAAAAGCCGGAGGCAAAGGAGTCCTGACCGTAGAACGACAGCGGTTTGAGATCGGGCATGTAGGAGTCGAGGAGGATGAACGGGATGTTGCGCTCGTGCATCATGTCGGTATAGCGGCGGGTGACCTCAATCGTCGAAGGTACGACGATGACACCGTCGGGTTCCTGCTTGAGTACTTCGTTCATGACCTTGGCGAAGGTCTCCGGCGAGAAACGGTTGTAGTAGAGCACCTTGTTGGAAATGCGGAAGTCGCGGTAGCGGTCGCAGCACATCTGCTCGCCTTCCTCTACTTCCTCCCAATACGCTTCTGACTCGTGCTTGGGGATGATGCTGACGAAATGGTAGTCACGGTTGTAGGCCAATGCCGATGCATACACGTTGGGTTTGTAGTCCATTTCCTCGAGTGCCTTCTGCACTTTCTCGAGTGCCTTTGGCGACACGTTGGGACGATTGTGGAGTACGCGGTCGACGGTGCCGGTAGAAACGCCGGCACGTTCGGCAATGTCCTTGATTCTGGTCTTTTCTTTTGACATAATGTTGTTCTGTTTAGTTTTCTTTGGGTTCCAACGCAGCCTGCGGTTCGTCGGGCTGTGGCTCTTGGTTGGCGTCCTCGTGGTGTTCCTTGGGAACGGAAACGGGGTTGCCGAACTCGTCGACGACTATTTCGGCGTCGTCAATACCGAGGCTGTCGACGGCCAGCGAATCGCTGTCGGCTGGTGCCATGAAGTAGCCGCCACACTCGTAATCAGTGGGTAATACGGCGATATTGTCGGGTTTCTTGAACCGGGTGCGATAGCTGCTGAACTGCTTGTCGTTGAGGACGGAGCCGAGGAAATAGCCGCAGATGGGCAGTGCCGTGCGGTTGCCCTGTCCGAGCTGACCGGTGCGGAAATGGATGCAGCGGTATTCGCCACCGACCCATGCACCGCAGACGAGGCGCGGCGTAGTGCCGACGAACCAGGCGTCGGAGTGGTTGTTGGACGTGCCGGTCTTGCCGCCGAAGTCGGTGTCGTTATTGGCATTGCCGACGAATCCGCGCAGGCGGGATGACGTGCCGCTCATGCCGCCCATGAGCAACTGCTGGACGTAGAAGGCACTCTTGGGCGAGAGCGCCTGACGTGGTTCGGCATTGGCCTCGTAGATGACGTTGCCCTCGCGGTCCTCAATCTTCGTGACGAGTACGGGGTCGATGGCCTTGCCGTCGTTGATCGGCGTGCAGTAGGACGAGACGAGCTCGAGCAGGTTGACGTCGCTGGCACCGAGGGTGAGTGACGGTGTGGGGTCGAGTTTCGACTTGATGCCCATGTCGTGAGCGGTGCGGACAATGCGGTCGATGCCTACCTCCTGACCGAGACGTACGGCAACGCTGTTGATGCTCATGGCGAAGGCCTGTTTCAGCGTGATGTTCATATTCGAGAAGTGGCCGTCGGCATTGGTTGGAGCCCACGTGACCTCCTTGCCGTGGTCCATGACCTTCATGGAGAAATATTCGTCGCGACGCGTGTCGCAGGGTGTGATACCCTGATTCATGGCCTCGGAATAGACGAAGAGCTTGAAGGTAGAGCCCGGCTGACGCATGGCCGTCACTTTATCATATTTCCATGTCTTGAAATCGACGTCGCCTACCCATGCCTTGACGTGTCCCGTCTGTGGCTCGATGGCCACGAAGCCGCAGTGCATGAAGTGTTCCATGTAGCGGATGCTGTCGAGGGTGGAGATTTCCTTCTCAACGAAGCCTTTCTCATAGTCGAAGAGCTTGACAGGGTGGGGGAGGTTCAGGTAGTAGTCGATGGAGTCCTGATTGCCGTCGTACTTCTGCGAGAGCATGCGATAGACAGGCAGTTTCTTGGCGATATCCTCAATGAAATGAGGTATCTCGATGTGGCGTTCATCCTGCCAGGGATTGACATTGCCCCAATGCTGGTTGAAGGTTTTCTGCACCTCTTTCATCTGCTTGACGGCGGCCTCCTCGGCATAGTGCTGCATGCGCAGGTCGAGGGTGGTATGAATCTTCAGGCCTTCGGTGTAGTAGGCGTAGGCGCGGTCGTCGCCGTAGTATTCCTTGCACCACTGCTTCATCCAGTCGGCAACGGCCTCGCGGAAGTAGTTGGCTTCACCGTCGTAGGCATTCTCCACACTGTAGTCGAGCTTGATTTCGGTCTGTTTCAGCGAGTCGCAGGCCTCAGGCGTAAGATGCCCGTGGGTGCGCATGTTGTCGAGTACGACATTGCGGCGGCCGAGGGCATTCTTCGGATTGATGCGCGGATTATAGTAGGTGGTGGCCTTGAGCAGTCCTACGAGTATGGCGGCCTGTTCGGTGGTCATGTGCTTGGGCGTTGTGCCGAAATAGGTCTTGGCGGCCGTCTTGATGCCGAAGGCGTTGGAACCGAAATCGACGGTGTTGGCATACATAGTGATGATTTCCTCCTTGGAGAAATACCACTCGAGCTTGTAGGCCGTGATCCACTCCTTGCTCTTCATGATGAGCATCTTCAGTCCCGGGATATTGCCAAGCAGTCCTGTAGAATACTGGGTGCGGACGCGGAACAGGTTCTTGGCCAACTGTTGGGTGATGGTGGATGCTCCGCGGGGTGAACGGTGGAGCACATAGTCTTTCAGTGCTGCACCGAAGGCCTGATAGTCGATGCCGTGATGGCGGTAGAAACGTTCGTCCTCGGTGTCGACCAATGCGTTCCAGAATGCCTCGTTCACGTCGTCGTAGTTGACGGGCATGCGGTTCTCGCTGAAGAATTTTCCGATGAGTTTACCGTCGGCACTGTATATTTCTGATGCTTCGGCGGGGTGGGTATTGCGAACGTCGCTCATGGATGGTGACTTGCCGAAGAGCCACAGGAAATTGAAGTTAACCATGAGCAGGTAGAGGAAGAAGAGCACGACGAGCGTACACAAGGCGGAGAGCGTCTTAATGTACCACTTGCGTCCCTTGTAGAGTCCCTTATACCAATGCCAGGCAGCGGGGAAAGCATGGCAGAGTTTTTTAAATATGTTCATAACCCTATTTTTCTCTTGTTACTTTTATATATTTCAATATTTCGTCAATCTGGCCGGGATGGAACCAACGGACCTCTTCGTCGCGCTTGAACCATGTCAACTGCTTGCGAGCATAGCGGCGCGTATTGCCCTTCATGCGTTCCACTGCTTCGTCCAGCGACCACCGCCCGTCCATATAATCGAACATCTCTTTGTAGCCCACGGTGTTCAGCGCGTTCAGTTGGCGCTGGTCGTAGAGACTCTCGGCCTCGTGGAGCAGTCCTTGCTCCATCATCGCGTCCACGCGCGCGTTAATCCTATTATATAGTTCGTCGCGGTCGCGGTTAAGCCCGATTTTCACGATGCGGAACGGCCGCTCCTTCTTGCTCTGGGTACGAAACGAGGTGTATGTACGCCCCGTTTGATAGCAGATTTCAAGGGCATGGATGACGCGACGGTAATTCTGGCGGTCGACGATGGCGTAGTGTTCAGGGTCCAGTCGGTGCAGATCTTCACAGAGTGCCTCCAGTCCTTCTTCTTCGTATCGCCGCTTCATCTCCTCGCGGATATCTTCGCGGACGGTGGGGATATCGTCAATGCCGTTACATACAGCGTCAATATACATCATGCTGCCACCCGAGAGGATGTTCGTGTTTGAGGGTTCCCCTTTCAGAATCTCGAGAACATCTTGCTCGTACATCGAGGCATTGTAGTAATCGTGGATGCTTTTGTTACCCACGAAATAATGTTTGGCCTGCAGCAACTGCTCTTCGCTGGGAGCAGCGGTGCCGATACGCAGCTCGCGATAAATCTGGCGAGAGTCGGCATTGATGACAGGCGTATGGTAATGACGGGCGAGCTCGATGGTGAGTGCCGTCTTGCCTACAGCAGTCGGCCCTGTAATGACTACGAGGGTGTTATCTGATGACGCCACGCTTTGAATTTTCAATGAAAGAGCAGATATACTCCACCTCTTTCAAATCGGGATACTTGGCGCGAGCCTCGGCAATACCGTCTTTCAGTACTCCCTGGGAATAGATGATGCGGTAGGCATCGTGAATAGCCTCAATGGTCTCATTGGGGAATCCGCGGCGGCGCAGTCCGATGAGATTCACGCCGGCATAGCGCACGGGTTCCTTGCCAGCAATGACGTATGGGGGAATATCCTGTGAGGTACGACTGCCGCCCTGAAACATGATATATCCGCCGACATGTAGGAACTGATGAAACAGACAACAGGCTGAGATAATGGCAAAGTCGTCGACGATGACCTCGCCGGCAAACTTCGTGGAGTTGCCGATGATGCAGCCGTTTCCAATCTCACAGTCGTGACCGATGTGCATATTCTCCATGAGCAGATTGCCGTTGCCTATTACCGTCTTTCCTTTCGAAGCCGTGCCGCGGCTGATGGTGACATTCTCGCGGATGGAGTTGTTGTCACCAATTTCGCAGGTAGTATCTTCGCCTTGGAACTTCAAATCCTGAGGTTTGGTAGAGATGCTGGCACCAGGGAATATCTCGTTGTTGTTGCCGAGACGCGTGCCGAAGTGCAGCGTCACGCTGTTCAGCAGTTTGTTGTTGTCGCCAATTACCACGTTTTTGTCAATGACGCAGAAGGGACCGATGACGTTGTTGTCACCAAGCTTTGCCTCGGGGTCAACCACTGCTAAGGGATGTATTTGGTTTGCCATATTTTTTCGTTATTACGTTATTGTTATGACAGTTTATTTGTTCTTTACGATTTGTGCTGTGAAGGTTGCTTCTGCCACTACACGGTCGCCAACGAAGATGTATCCTTTCATCGATGAGATTCCGTGACGGACGGGAGCCAGCAGGTCGACCTTGAACAAAAGTGTATCACCTGGAACAACTTTCTGGCGGAATTTCACGTCGTCAATCTTCATGAAATAAGTGCTCCAGCGCTCGGGTTCCTCCAGCGTGTTCAATACCAGCAGACCGCCACACTGTGCCATCGCCTCAATCTGCAGTACACCAGGCATCACTGGTTCTTCGGGGAAGTGTCCCTGGAAGAACGGCTCATTGCTGGTAACGTTCTTGATGCCCACAATAGTGTTGGCGCCTAGTGAGATAACTTTATCCACCAACTGCATAGGATAGCGGTGGGGCAGCAATTCGCGAATCTTGTTAACATCCATTACCGGCTCTTCGTTGGGATCGTAGATAGGTGCCTGTATCTCGTGTTTGCGAATTTCCTTTCGCAACTGACGGGCAAACTTGTTGTTAATAGTATGTCCGGGACGTGTAGCAATGATACGGCCTTTAATGGGTTTGCCAATGAGTGCCATATCGCCAATGATATCGAGCAGCTTGTGGCGGGTACATTCGTTCTCCCAAACCAATGGCTTGTGTTGAATGTAACCGAGTTCGTTGGCATCACGGTGCTCTACACCCAGTTTGTCGGCAAGCCAGTCCAGACGCTCCTGGGTGGTCTGTCGTTCATAGATGACGATGGCGTTGTCCATATCGCCGCCTTTGATAAGGTTAGCCTGCAACAGGGGTTCAATGTCGCGAACGAAAACGAAAGTGCGCGCGGCGGCAATCTCCTTGGCGAAATGGTCTATTTTGTCAAGTGTTGCAAACTGCGAATTGATGAATTTCGACTCGAACGAACACATGGCCGTGATGGAGAACTCATGGTCGGGAAGGATTGTAATGCACGAACCGGTCTGTTCGTCCTTTACCTCAATTTTCTTGCGGATAATGTAAAAGTCCTTGGGGGCATTCTGTTCCTCAATACCGATTTCAGCTATCTTTTCTACATATTTAATGGCTGAACCGTCAAGAATGGGGAATTCCGGTCCGTTGACCTGTATCAGACAGTTGTCGATGCCTAATGCATAAAGTGCCGAAAGCCCGTGTTCTACGGTTGAAACGCGAGCGTCACCCTTACCCAATACGGTGCCGCGCTGGGTGTCAACCACATTCTCGGCAATGGCGTCGATAGTGGGCTCACCCTCCATGTCAATGCGTTGTATTTTGTAACCGTGATTCTCAGGTGCAGGGTTGAATGTGACAGTCAAGTTCAGTCCCGTATGCAGACCTTTTCCGTATAACGAAAAGCTGCCTTTCAAAGTCTTTTGTTTCATATCTTTTATTATCTTTCAATTTCTACAATCTTCTTCAGCGCGTCGATTTCACGCTGCAACTGGGCAATCTGGCGGTACATGTCAGGGAGTTTTGCGTCTAAAGCTCTCGCCTTGAAATACATCTTCGGATTGACGGCTGGAGAACCGATCAACGTCTCACCGTCGCCCTTCGTATTGCCAATGACACCACACTGGGCACCAATCATCGTCCTGTCGGCAACTTGGATGTGACCGGAGAAACCTGCCTGACCGCCTACCATACACCATGCACCAATCTTCGTTGAACCAGCCATGCCTGCTTGTGCCGACATCACGGTATTCTCACCGATTTCACAATTGTGAGCTATCTGAATAAGATTGTCAAGTTTCACACCCTGATGGATAATGGTCTGACCCATCGTCGAACGGTCGATACACGTGTTGGCACCAATCTCCACATTGTCTTCGATGATGACCACACCCAACTGCGGAATCTTTTCGTATCCCTCCTGATTGGGGGCGAAACCGAAACCATCGGCACCTATGACCGCACCGGCGTGAATGGTCACATTCTGACCAATCTGACAACCATCGTAGATAGTAACATTGGGGAATATTCGTGTGTTGTCGCCAATTTTTACACCTTCGCCGACGTAGGTAAACGGTCCGATATAGACATCCTTGCCAATCTGAGCACTTGGTGATACAAAGGCCAGAGGGTCGACACCCGTCTTTTTCGGCAATGACTGGGCGTACATTTGCATCAGTTTGGCTACACACTCGTAGGCGTTCGGCACGCGAATAAGTGTGCAACTGACGGGATGCTCCAATTGCAGGTCTTCGTTCACCAGTACAATGGTGGCTTTCGTGTCGTAGATATATTGGGTGTATTTGGGATTCGAAAGGAATGTAATGGCTCCTTCCGTGCCTTCTTCTATCTTCGCAAAAGTATGGACGGATGCTTGTTCGTTTCCTTCCACTTTACCGCCTATAAAGTCGGCAATTTGTCGCGCTGTAAACTCCATAGTTACTGTCATTTTTATAAAAACGCTACAAAGATAAGCATTTTTTATGAAAAACGTTGATAACAGAGGTAATATTTACGTATTTTTTTAGAAAGTAAATGTACATTTAAGATTTCCGATGCTTCTGCAATGTCCTTTACCGTACCGCCTTTGTAAAGAATTCCGATACTATCGTCCTCAGGATTATACATATCTTTTCCAATCTCCGTCAACGTCATCATGTAGCGTGTGTCTTCCAACGGAATATTCATTCTTTCCGCTATCCCACGGGCTATTTCGGCCATTCGTTCCTCCGAAGGGTACTCTTCGCTAACCTCCACTTTGAACAATCTTCGGTCGGTCATGTCGGTAGCCAAAGTGGCAAGAATTTTGTCATCAACATGTTTCCAAGCCTTCAAGGCACTCCAAATGTCGCTGTCGTCCAATTCGGCATACACATCCAGCGTATGATCGTCGAACGTGACGTCATTTTTCAGGAAATAGGCTAGGGAAGGTGATGCAAACAGGTCGTACCCCATTCTCATCAGTTCGCGAGCTCGTGTCAGGGCATTCACCAACACTTTTTCGTATCCTACAGCGGTCTTGTGCAAGTACACCTGCCAGTACATCAACCTTCGTGTCGTCAGGTAGTTTTCTATCGAGTAGATGCCTTTGGCGTCGACGACAAGTTTCTCGTCAGCCACGTTCAACATCTTGATGATGCGTGCCGAGCCGATATTCCCTTCCGTTACGCCCGTGAAGAATGAGTCGCGGCGCAGATAATCCAGTCGGTCCATATCCAACTGACTGGAGATCAACTGATGGAAAATCTTGTTTGGATATTCATCTTTGAAAATACTGATAGCCAGTGCCAGCTGTCCTTTCATCTCTCGGTTCATCCGTTCCATCATCAGCAACGAGATGTCCTCGTGCGATACGCCTTTGATGAGTGTGTTTTCCAACACGTGCGAAAACGGACCGTGACCGATGTCATGCAAAAGGATTGCCGCTTGTACTGCTTCCGCCTCTGAATCAAAGATGTACACCCCTTTCTCGCTTAATGATTTTACAGCCTCCGACATGAGATAGAATGCTCCCAGCGAGTGTTGGAAGCGTGTATGGCGCGCACCGGGATACACCACCGAGGCCAGTCCGAGTTGATTGATACGGTTTAGGCGTTGAAACAACGGATGCTGTACGATATCGTACAGCAATCCACGTTTGATCTTGATAAACCCGAATACGGGGTCATTGATGATTTTATATTCCGTCATTGTTGTTCTGACACATCTATCGCATCGAACTTAAAATCCTTTTCGTTCACGTAGCGAACTTCGTAGCCATTCTTGTATTTCTTCATCAATTTCAAGAACTCCTTCTCAGCCTTCTTTTTCTTCAGGTAGTAGAATATTACACATACGCGCTTCTCCTGTTGTAGTTTCTCTTCCAGATAGTCTTTCATCTGCCGTGAATATTCGTCACGAAGCAACAGAAATTTGTTCTTTGACTCTATCCACGCTCCAGGAACATTTTGGATGTCCGTCACGTAAATTACTGAGTCTTTGAACGATGCTGAGAACCCGAACATATAGACTTGATTCGTCTTTATGGGTTTCGCACTGGCTCCTAAGGCTGTCAAGGCCACAACCAGCAATAGTATATACCTTATTGATTTCATGCTCCTAAATATGCTTTTAATATTTTGTTTTTTGTATTTCCGCGTAACCGACGGATGGCTTTCTCTTTTATTTGGCGCACGCGCTCACGCGTTAAGCCGAATTTTACTCCAATCTCTTCAAGTGTCATCTCGGGCTGTCCTATGCCGTAGAAGGCCATAATGATGTTGCGCTCGCGAATTGTCAGCATTTTCAATGCATCCATGATTTCTGCCTGCAATGACTCTATCACCAGTTGCTTATCAGCCATTGGTGCGTCATTATTTACAAGTACGTCCAGCAGCGAATTGTCCTCACCATCCACAAACGGAGCGTCAACCGAAACCTGACGGCCTGACACGTTGATGGCTTCGTCAACTTTGTCCTCAGGAATGTCGATGACCTCCGAAATCTCGTCCACCGACGGCCGGCGTTCGTTTTCCTGCTCGAATTTCGTCAACATGCGGTTGATTTTGTTCATCGACCCCAGCTGGTTCAACGGCAGTCTCACGATACGGCTCTGCTCGGCAATGGCTTGCAGGATGCTTTGACGAATCCACCAAACGGCATACGAGATGAACTTAAATCCCCTCGTCTCGTCATATTTCTCAGCAGCCTTTATCAGTCCTACATTACCCTCGTTAATCAGGTCGGGCAGTGATAAACCTTGGTTCTGATACTGTTTTGCCACGCTCACCACAAACCTCAGATTCGACTTCGTCAACTTTTCCAAAGCCTTTTTGTCACCCTTGCGGATGCGTTGCGCCAGTTCCACCTCTTCGTCGGCCGATAGAAGTTCCTCTTTGCCAATTTCTGACAGGTATTTCTCCAACGCCTCGCTTTCGCGGTTTGTGATTGATTTGGTAATCTTCAGTTGCCTCATGCAGTAGTCGAGTTTTAATGTCGGATGCAAAAGTAATCCTTTTTTCGCGATTTACCAAACTTTTCTCGTTTTTTTTCAATAATTACTAGAAAAAGTGTGATTTTTAGTCTTTTTTTTAGAAAGAAACCTATTTTAGGGTGAAAAATACACGTTTTTTAGTATTTTTTTATGATTTTATTTGGAACTTATCGTTTTTTTTAGTTACTTTGCACCCGAAAATAAGAAGATAAGCATAAAATAAGGATACAATTATTAATTTTAAACTAATTAGTTAGTACACAATGAAAAAGTTTTTTATGATGATTGCTGCTACTATGATGGCAGCTTCAGTGAGTGCACAGAATACTGCAATCACATCTAACAAAGCTGGTGATAACTGGTATTTCGGTATCAACGCTGGCGTTTCAACTTACACTAAGGAGAGTTTTAAGGATGCAGATAATGGCTTTTTCAAGTCTATCGCTCCTACATTTGGTGTTCGTCTCGGTAAGAACCTGACAACTGTTTTCGGTCTGGCTATTGATGCTGATACTCACTTTAAGTCGAACGACAAGTGGAACGGTGGTAGCAAGACTTTCCTTGAGGACTTGAACCTCGATTTGATGGGTACTTTCAACCTGAGCAACCTGTTTGCTGGTTACCAGGGTGAGCCCCGTGCTTTCGAGCTGATTGCTCTCGGTGGTTTTGGTTGGACACATGGTTTCAACCACACCAACAAAGCTAATGGTATCAACTCTCGCGTAGCTCTTGATTTCGCATTTAATTTGGGTGCTGATAAGGCTTGGCAGCTCTACATCGAGCCTTCTCTGACTTATGGCTTGCACAGTTGGCTTGATGGTATTGATGCAGGAACTCCTTTCCAGTACAATCTGAATAACTCCTACCTTTCTCTTAAGGCTGGTTTGAACTACAAGTTCGGTAACAGCAATGGTTCTCACAACTTCGTGAAAGCCCAGCTGCGCGACCAGGCTGAGATTGACGGTCTGAACGCTAAGATTAACGAGCTCCGTGCTGACGTGAACGCTAAGGATGGTCAGCTCTCAGCTAAGGATCAGCAGATTGCTGACCTGAAGGCCAAGCTCGCTGCTTGCGAGAGCCGTCCTACCGCTGCTGTCGTAGAGAAGAAAGTTGAGACTACACTGCAGCCTATCGTAATCTTCCGTCAGGGCAAGAGCACTATCGAGCCTGCACAGTATGCAAGCATCGAGATGATTGCTAAGTACATGAAGAATCATCCTGAGGCTATCGTGAAGGTTCAGGGTTATGCTTCTCCCGAGGGTTCTGCTGAGCTGAACCAGAAGCTGTCTGAGCAGCGCGCTGAGGTTGTTAAGAACGCTCTCATCAAGAAGTATAAGATTGCTGCCAGCCGCATCACCACTGAGGGTCTGGGTGCAACTGACAAGCTGTCTGACGAGATAGACTTCAACCGTGTTGCAATGTTCATCGATACTACTAAGCAGTAATCTGTAACGAACATTCAGATAACATTATTCCCCGCAGATTTAGTTCTGCGGGGATTTTTTTTGTCTTTATTTGGAGTTTTGCCCAATTCTTCGTATCTTTGTAGGCAAATTACTGATGTTATGAAACTAAAACTATTACTTGCGGTATTGTTGTCTTGTCAATTGCTGACCGCACAGACACGACGCGAAATCAATTTGAAGACATGGGAATTCTCACGTGACCAACAGACGTGGGAGAAGGTTTATATCCCTCATGACTGGGCTATAGCGGGACCGTTCGATAAGAAATGGGATTTGCAACGTGTGGCTATTGTTCAGAATGGTGAGACGGAAGCTACGGAAAAGTCTGGACGCAGTGGGGCACTTCCCTGGATTGGCGAAGGCTGGTATCGTACGACAATCAGTGTGCCTGAGGGCTACGATGCTGCTGAACTGGTATTCGACGGTGCTATGGCTGAGCCTCGTGTGATTATCAATGGCGAGGAGGCGGGCTATTGGGCCTACGGCTATAATGCCTTCCGCGTTGATGCAACACGTTTTCTCCAAAATCCGCCTACGACGATAACCAAAGAATTGGACATCAGCGTTCATCTTCAGAATTTGGAGGAAAGTAGTCGTTGGTATCCTGGTGCTGGACTTTATCGCCCTGTGAAGCTGGTGTTGACACAGAAAACTCATATTGATGAGTGGAGTCTATATGCTCGCACGATGAGTATCGACAAAGACAAAGCTGTTGTTGAGGTTGAGTTCAGGGTAATCAATGCTGATAAGAATATGGTGGGTAATGTGACGCTGATTTCGCCTGATGGTCGTACTGCTGGCGGTCACGACATTCGTATTGAGCATGATGGGAAGGTTTATGCCAAATTTACCATCCGCAATCCTAAGCTGTGGTCACCCGAGACACCTTATTTATATAAGGTAAGGGCTAAGGTGCAGAAGATCGGTCCCGTCGGCCCTGAACATCATGTACTGTTGGATAGCAAAGAAATCAATACGGGCATTCGCACTATTCGTGTCAGTCGTGAAAACGGTTTCCAACTGAATGGTGTGACACGCAAACTGAAGGGCGTTTGCCTGCATCACGACTTAGGACCCTTAGGAGCTGCGATTAATAAGACAGCATTGATTCGCCAAATTCAGATGCTGAAGGCAATGGGTTGCGACGCTATCCGTACGTCTCACAATATGCCTTCTACGTGGCAGATGGACATTTGTGACTCGCTTGGCATGATGGTGATGGCTGAGTCGTTTGATATGTGGATTTATCCGAAGTGCAAGAACGGTTATGCCCGTAATTTCCGTGAGTGGGCCGAGCGGGATATTACCAACCTCGTACTGAACCACAGGAACCATCCCTCAATTGTGATGTGGTCCATAGGCAACGAGATTCCTGAGCAAGGCAGCGAGGAAGGTCGCCAAATCAGCATTCAGTTGCAGGGACTCTGCAATGCCCTCGACCCCACGCGTCCAGTCACTCAGGGAATGGATCATGCTGAGAAGTCAATTGCCGGTGGTTTTGCTCAGGCTATGCAGGTGCCTGGTTTCAACTATCGTGTCCACAAATATGCCAACAATATCAAGCAGTTGCCGCAAGGTTTCTTGCTGGGCTCTGAGACAGCCTCTACAGTAAGTTCTCGAGGTGTCTATAAATTCCCCGTAGTGGTTTCCGATAATTCGCAGTATGCCTCATGGGCGCCCACCTACGACCCCACAGCCATTCTGAAAGCTGATGGTCAGTGCTCCAGTTATGATGTGGAATACTGCTCTTGGTCGAACCTGCCTGACGACGACTGGGTGTGGCAGGATGACTACCCATGGGTGATTGGTGAATTCGTCTGGACGGGTTACGACTATCTGGGCGAGCCTACGCCCTACGATGAGTATTGGCCTTCGCGCAGCAGCTATTTTGGTATTTGCGACTTGGCAGGACTACCTAAGGACCGCTATTATCTTTATAAGAGCCGTTGGAACACACAGGAACATACTGTTCATTTGCTACCTCATTGGACGTGGCCCAATCGCAAAGGTCAGGTGACGCCTGTTTACTGTTATACAGATGGCGTAGAGGGTGAACTCTTTGTCAATGGAAAGTCGCAGGGCAGGGTGCGTAAGAATCCTGTTGAACGTTTAGATCGCTATCGTCTGCGCTGGAACGACGTGAAATACGAGCCTGGCGAAATCCGTGTCGTTGTTTACGACGAGGAGGGCAACAAAATCGGTGAGGATGTGCGCCTGACGGCTGGTAATGCTGTACAACTGGTGGCACAGGCTGAAACCAACGAACATGGGGCTGATGGCGAAGACTTGATATACGTCCGCGTATCAGTACAGGACAAGAAGGGTGTTCCCGTTCCCACCTGTCAGGAGCAGCTGACGTTCAGCGTCGCAGGTGAGGCTCAGTTCGAGGCTGTCTGCAATGGTGATGCCACCTCGCTGGAATCATTCAAGCTTCCTACGATGAAGCTGTTCAATGGCGAACTGGTGGTTATCCTGCGACCTACAACAAAGGCAGGAAAGGTGACGCTGACGGTAAAAGACCGCAAGGGACATTTGAAACCTGCAATACTGAGTCTCGAAACCGTTGATCCTCAGAACGTGGAGCCTTTTTGGCTGGGTGCTGATATCAGCGGCACTACCGATCTTGAGGCGCGAGGCGTGCAGTTGCGTAATGCTAAAGGTGAGCCTCGCGAATGTACTGCCCTGATGCGAGAACTAGGACTGAATGCTGTCCGTCTGCGCGTGTGGGTTAATCCCAAAGGTGGGCTTTGCAATCAGGACGATGTTGTCAAGATGGCGAAACGCGCCAAGGAGCAGGGAATGGCCGTGATGATTGACTTCCACTATAGCGACTGGTGGGCCGATCCTGGTCAGCAGAACATCCCAGCTGCGTGGAAAGAAATGAACTATCAGGAGATGTGTCAGGCGTTGGCTACCCATACTCGTGAGGTTTTGCAAGCCATCAAGGACGCTGGTGTTGACGTGCGCTGGGTACAGGTTGGCAACGAAACTACCAACGGTTTTCTTTGGCCTATGGGTCGTGCGCAGGAGAATATGCAGCAGTATGCCGGACTGACGGATTCGGGCTATGTGGCTGTAAAACAAGTGTTTCCGAAGGCGGAAGTCATCATTCATCTCGACGGAGCCTTCGACCCTTACCGTTATGACTTCATCTTCGACGGACTGGCTAAGTATAAGGCTCGTTACGACATGATTGGCCTTAGCGTCTATCCCTATTGGGACATGCGTGGCAAACATACCCAGTCGTGGCAGGAAACGGTGGAGAAAGCCACTGCGAACATCAATCGCCTGTGGGAGAAATATCACAAACCCATGCTGGTCGTCGAGACTGGAGCTGAAGCAGCAAAACCCGTGGAAGGAAAGGAGATAGTTGCTGCTATTATCGATATGGCACGCAACCATTGTGGAGGCCATTGTCAGGGTGTATTCTACTGGGCTCCGGAAACCGATCGCTTCTATAAGTTGGGGGCCTTCCAGAACAACCAGCCAACGATTATCATGGACGCCTTTACGGAAGCGAGTCTAAGCAGGTAAAAATTGGGATTCGGGCGGCCGCCCGCGATAATAAGCCCTCCCGCCCGCATTAATAAGCACGGCCGACCACATTAATGCGGGCGGGAGGCCGAATCCGTTTACCAGCCGACTCGCTCCCTTTTTGCTAGGGACTAAATCCCGTTTCTCTCCCTGCTGTCTCCCGTTTCCCTCCTTGCTGTCAGCGTACATTAGCCTTTCACTCTCGGCTTTTCTTCATTTTTCCTCCAAATCGTTTGGCGTTTAGGGGGAAATTGCTTACCTTTGCAAGCTAAAATAGACAAAAACGAATATACGATGAAACATCAACTGAGAAGCAGTGTATGCACGGAAGGTCGCCGTATGGCTGGCGCTAGAGCACTCTGGGTGGCCACAGGTATGAAACACGAGCAGTTTGGCAAACCCATTATTGCCATTGTCAACTCGTTCACACAGTTTGTGCCAGGTCATACACATCTGCACGAGATTGGCCAGATAGTACGTGAGGAAATTGAGAAGATGGGCTGTTATGCCGCTGAGTTCAATACTATTGCCATTGACGACGGTATCGCGATGGGCCATGACGGCATGCTCTATTCACTGCCTTCGCGCGACATCATTGCCGA
>CADCDY010000050.1 GCA_902800245.1 uncultured Prevotellaceae bacterium | reverse complement strand
TAGCAAAGCTACAAAACTTAAACCGTATTGCATCCATCTGCAAGAAATATTTCATGAAAATGGAACAATCTCTATAATCGGATGCAAAGGTAAGAGGTGGGTAACCAGAACATCTCTGACTACCAGTATCTGGCTCCAGTGAAGAACACCAATACCCACTACCTGTTTGGTACGTCGGGCTACGACGATACAGAGTCGGTATCGGTGCTGGGTACCAACTGGGGCGCCTATCCCAGTCGTGTGGCTAATCCTGACGTGACATGGGAGACCTCTGAGCAGTTTAATATCGGTATTGATGCCCGTCTGATTGCCGGACACTTGAATGTTAACCTCGACTATTATATCAAGACCACTAAGGACTGGCTGGTGACAGCTCCTGTGCTGGCTACTGTAGGTACAGGCGCACCAACCATCAATGGTGGTGATGTAAAGAACAAGGGATTTGAGTTCAATCTGGCTTGGAACGACATGATAGGCAGGAATTTCCGTTATAACATCGGTTTCAACGGTGCCTACAACAAGAACGAGGTGGGCAGCATTCCTACTGACGATGGTATCATCCATGGTGCCACCAACCAGTTGTATGACAATGCTCCTGAGTTCTATCGCGCACAGAACGGTCATGCTATCGGTTACTTCTGGGGATATAAGACTGCAGGCCTCTTCCAGAACCAGCAGGAGATTAACGAGTGGATATCGAACGGCAACGGAGTGTTGCAGGCCGATGTAAAGCCAGGCGACGTGAAATATATTGACGTGAACCACGACGGCGTGATAAACGACGATGATAAGGTGGATTTGGGTAATGGTATGCCCGACTTTACCTACGGCTTTACTTTAGGCTTCGACTGGAAGGGACTCGATTTCTCTGTTTTAGCAAGTGGATCTGCAGGTCAGAAGATTGTTCAGACCTATCGTAACCATGCTAACGCTCAGGCCAACTATACTACAGAAATTCTGCAGCGCTGGACGGGTGAGGGAACCAGCAACAGTATTCCTCGCGTCACGACTACCAACATCAACTGGCAGTTCTCTGACCTCTATGTTCATGATGCCGACTATCTGCGCATCTCGACCGTTACGCTGGGCTACGACTTGGCTCGCATCTGGAAAAACAAGTACTGCAAGCAGTTGCGCGTGTATGTGCAGGCCCAAAATCTTCTTACTTTTACAAAATATAAGGGAATGGATCCTGAGATTGGATACGGAACCGACGGATGGGTAAGTGGTGTCGACGTTGGTTATTATCCTCGTCCACGTACATTCCTGATTGGTGCTAATGTTAAATTCTAAATGGGAGGAATCAAATATGAAAATAAAGACTATTACAAAGACTCTCTTGGCCTTTTTGTCATTAGGCGTCGTTTCTTGTTCGGATAGTTATCTGGATGTGGAATCGAAGACAGAGTCGAACACCAGCAATTTCTATAAGACGCAGAATGATGCCTATCGTGCGCTCATTGGTTGTTACGACGGATGGCGCCAGACAAGCAGTAACCCGGGCTTTGCCTTCTATGTCGCATCAGAAGTGATGGGAGCAGAGTGCTTCGGCGGTGTGGGTAATACTGACGGACGTGGATATCAGGTAGTGGACCGTTTCGATATTGCTCAGTCTTCATCCGACCTTAATCTTTACGAAGCGGACTGGGCACGCTATTATGAAGGCATCTACCGTTGTAATGAACTGATCAAATACGAGCCGCAGATAGAGTGGAAGAACGAGACGCTGAAAGGCACCTATATGGGCGAATGTCATGCCCTCCGTGCCATACTCTACTTTGATCTGGTTCGTATGTTCGGCAACATTCCTTTGCTGACAGTTGCTACTGAGGAGAATGTTCCCCAGGCAGACCCGGCAGAAGTCTATCAGGTCATCTTCGAAGATCTTCAGTATGCCATCGACAATATTCCTGCCGATGCCTATCCTAAGTCGGACGCAGCCAATAACGACGGTCATATCACGAAATATGCAGCTGAGGCTTTGTATGCCCGTGCATACTTGTATTACACTGGCTATTACGGAGCGTCTATCGAAGGTGTGACAAAAGACAAGGCTCTGGCTTATTGCGAGGACGTTATCAGCAGTGGTGAATATGACCTTGTACCAGAATACAAGAACCTGTGGCCTGCTGCATCGGCTGGTATTGCTGAGGTGGGCGATGCTGAGACGCTGTTAGGAACGTATGCTGGTGATGGAAACTGCGAGACCGTTTTGGCCTTGAAGTTTACCAACACGCAGGACTATAATGGTAATAACGACTCAAATCGCTGGCAGGTGATGCTTGGAATGCGTAATCTTCCTGTTGCGCCATATGGACGCGGATGGGGAGCGCTCACCGTGAATCCGCAGTTTGTTAACCAGTATGAGGCTGGCGACACACGTAAGAAGGCTTCGATTATCGACATCGTGAACGAGGGTATCGTGAATGCCGATGGTTTTGAGGCAAGCTATAAGGACCAGCGCGAGTACACAGGCTATGTCATCAAGAAGTACTCGCCCCTATGCTTTGCCGACGGTACCAGTGCTGTGAAGATTGACGGCAGTGGCGGTTTCCAGGAGCAGAACCATCAGGACTTGATTATCATGCGTTATGCTGATGTGCTGCTGATGGCTGCCGAACTGGGTAGCGGCAACGCTCAGAACTATTTGAACAAGGTACGTGCCCGTGCCGGACTGCAGCCGGTAGCCGTTTCACAGGCTACGATTATGAAGGAGCGTAAGTTTGAATTTGCTTTCGAGGCTATCAACTACTGGGACCTGCTGCGTCAGGGTGTAGACTATGCTGCACAGCAGATTGCTACCAATGGTATCGATGTGATGTCGGGTGGTAATGCTGACAAGGTGGTCATCTCTGCCGAGAATGTCAAGGCCAAGAAGGGACTCTGCCAGATTCCTCAGAATCAGATTATCCTCTCTAATGGAGTGCTTAAGCAGAATGCCGGATGGTGATATGTAATTGAGAATTGATAATTCTTTGACCTAAAGGTACAAAGCGTTTAAAACGATTAGAAAAATGAAAATTATGAAAACAAAGAATCTATTATATAGTGTGCTGGCGAGCATCGTCATGTTGCTGGCAGCATGTACGCCTGATTCTGATAGCATGGGCGCAATCGACCTGACTGCAGCCCAACTGGCCGAAAACACAGGTTTCTCTGTGAATGTTGACCAGACAACCAATCAGGTGACATTTACAAGTTTGCTGCCCAGCAGCTACTCTGTGTACTGGGAGTATGGACCAGCGCCTACATCGGATGATGTGAGCATATCGGGTACCAGTACCAATAGTACCTATCAGGTAGGTGTGGCATTCGATGGCGACTATTATGTCCGCATGGGTGTTCAGACCCGTGGTGGCATCGTGTTCAGCGATCGCGCCTCGTTCCATATCAACCAGATGAATCCGAATCTCATATCGGATGCAGCATGGACTATGCTGACTGGTGGTGTGGGCAATTCGAAGACGTGGGTGCTCGACCTCGATGCTAATGGTATCAGTCTGAAGTTTGGCGGTCCTAAGTGGTTCTATACTTCAGGTATGTCGTGGGACAGCTTCCACAATATTGCTGGCGAGAATTATCTCGATTCTGAGCAGTGGGATTCGTCAACAGCTATCGACCCCACATACGCCAGCGAGTGGTACTGGGCGGCCGACTGGGCTGGAAACGGTTGGATTTGCGGCGCTGCTGACTATGGTACAATGACTTTCGACCTGATTAATGGTGCCAATGTAGATGTGAATGGTCAGAAGGGTTCGTTCAATATGGATGTAGCCTCGCACACCATCTCGTTCACAGGTGTTATCCCCCTGAGTCCTGGTCAGGATGATGCTATCCTGGGACAGCGTCCGGATGGTAACTACAAGATTATCTATCTCACGGAGAATGCCATGCAGATCATGTTCGACGGTGGTTCGAATGATAACACTCCGTTCACATTCAACTATATCTCGAAGGAATATAAGGATAACTATGTGGCACCCGTCATCACCACGATTACGCTGCCTGAGAATTGGATGAGCTACGTACAGCCGTTCAATCAGAACACCACAACCTATAAGTTCGACGAAGACGCTCCGTTCACCTGGTTCACACTTGCTGGTGAGGAAATCTCACGCAGTGGTTTCGATGGTGATCCTGATATCACCGATGCCGAGTTTGAATTGAATTCAAAGACCAAGACGTTCAAGATTACCGATATTGCAGGTAATGTGACCGAGGGAACATACCAGATCAGCGAAGATGGTGTGCTCACCTTCTCTCAGCTGCCCTCGTTCAGCATCTCTACGAACGAAAATATTAAGTTTGCCTCAAGCAATAATCAGTTGCAGGTTATCACCTACGAGATTAGCGACCGCACTGGTGATTTGACTGATTTGTGGCTGGGTTCGAAGCAGTACGACGATCAGGGTAATGCCTACGAGTATCTGGCGTACCACTTCAAGAAGCAGACTGGCGGTGCTCAGGTTGAGAGCTTTACTGGTAAACTGAGCTACTCGGATACAGGTTGGGCTTTCTTGGAGAGTCCTGAGGTTTACATCACTGGCGAAGGCGACTATACATTCACGTTGACACCCAACGGCAGTACGAACACACAAGACCCGTATCTGATGTTCCTCGATGTGGCCAAGATTCTGAAGAAGCACCCCAATACGGATATGATTTTGAAGAGTATCAAGGTGGATGGGGCTGAATTGCTCGGCTCAGAAGAAGGCATGGACGACGCAACCATCTCACGTGGTATTGGTGATGATCCTACTACAGGTCGCCGCTACATTCTGAATCCGTGGAATGATGAGTCGGCAACGCATACGCACCTCTTCAAGTTCAGCAACAGTATCGAGGTTACTATCACTGTTAAGTTCGATGTTGGGGAAGTGGTCTTACAGTAAACATTAAACAATAAACATTAAGATGATTATGAATACAATAAATCGTAGAATTTACCATACAATAACGGTTATTGGTTATTGTTTATTGGTTATTGTTGCCTCCGCCTGCAGCAAAGACGAGGATTATAGCATCAGTACGAGTGCTGTAATAAGCTCAATAACCACCGACGATGCTGCCGTTACAGCCATTTCGGCTACTACCTACGGCACCATCCAGAATCTCTCAAGTATGGCACCAAGTTCCTATCAGGTGGGATCGGTCTATAGCACAAGTGCCGATCCAACTGTTGGTGGAACCCGCCAGATTGGTTCTATTGATGAGAATGGAAAAGTAACAGCTGTCCTTTCTGGTCTCGCTGAGGGCACTACCTATTATTATGCCACGTTTGTCACCCTGCAGGGCAAGGTGACCAAGTATGGCGACATTAAGAGCTTTGTGGCTACCGATGCCGATGTGGCTACTCAAGCTGCCAGCGACATCACAGCCTGCAGTGCTACTCTTAACGGTCAGGCACAGGGCATCAGCGATATTCTTGCTGCGACATCAGTTGTTTTCAAATATGCCCTTTCGGCAAATGAAGTGCCTACTGGTGTAGATGTAGTGCTGGACGAGGCTGCTGGTTCGTTTTCTGTTAATGCCAAGTCGCTGCTGCCAGGTACCACCTATTATTATGCTGCTTACACCAAGGTGGGCGATGGATTTATACTGGGTAACATCCAGAGCTTTTCCACTGCCGAGCAGTCGATGGAATATGTCGATATGGGCTTGAGCGTGCTGTGGGCAAAGTGCAACATCGGTGCCGAGAAGGAGTCGGAAACAGGTATCCTGGTTGGCTATGGCGATCAGAGCTTCTACAATACCTCTACCAGCAACGACGACTATACTCCTTGGGATATCGCAGGAACTGATGATGACACCATCTACGGCTTGAGCATTGATGGCAGTGCCAAGTCGAAGAGCAAGATGCCTACCATCGAGCAGATAGAGGAACTGATAGCTAAGACCACTCAGGAACTTGTAACTGTCGATGGTGTAGAGGGCGTGCGTTTCACAGCTAAGAACGGCAACAGCATCTTCCTGCCTTTGGGCAGCTATTGGAGCGGAACTATCAATGAGATTAACGATGCATACGGCAAGACCCTGAAGGCTGCACCAATTTTAAGCAATGTCAGCGGCGTAGCCGGGGCTTCTGCAGGACTCATGCAGCGTGCCTGCAAGTTGTCTATTCGTTCGGTTCGCGATGAAGAGCCTGTAGAAGAGGGTATCACCATCCGTAACTATAACGCCGTTCAGGGCGATATCGAGGGCAATGGCAACTATCGTTTCGACATCTACAATGAGTGGGACGGATCGGGTACCGGCAGCAGCGAGACATCTGTATTAATACCAAGCGAGGTAAACTTCAAGGAGTCTGTCTCCGTAACCTTTACTATCACTGGCATCGGACGGACAGCGTGTCAGGCAACAATGATTTTTGCCGACGGCACATGGGGCTGCCAGAACTGGAACTACAACGACGATGGCGAGGGCTCTGTGATGGTGAGGGGTGACGGCACTTACACGATGACGCTGCATGGCACAGGCTCGGGCATAGGTATATTTGCCATCGACTTCATCGGACTCTCTAATGCCGTTGGTGCCGAGAACGTCAATGTGAAGCTGAACACTTGCGTGATGGACGATTGGGGCACAAAGCTGCCGTTCGACAACGCCAAGCTGGTAACTGGCGACATTGAGGGCAATGGCAATTTCCGCGCCGACATCTACAACGAGTGGGATGGTTCGGGTACAGGTAGTGATGAGACATGTGGTGTAGACCGCAGTGCCGTCAATTTCTCGAGGCGTATTGGCGTGACATTCGCGGTGTCTGGTATTGGCGATACAGAGTGTGATGCCTGCATGATTTTTGCTGATGGTACGTGGGGCTGCCAGAACTGGAACTACAATGCCGATGGCAATGGCTCAGTTCATATCAATGGTGATGGTGTTTATTCCATGTCGTTGGCAGGTGCAGGCTCTGGTATTGCCATCTTCGCCATCGACTTCATCGGCCTCTCGAATGCTGTTGGAGCAGAGAATGTCAAGGTGCGTATCTCGTGCATTAGAGTGGAATAGTTAGTTGGAAAATGATTCATACTTAATTTGTTAGTTATCATGAAAAAAATGCGTAACTCTCTCTTGTTGCTGGCGGTGCTTTATGGCACCGTCAGTTTCGGACAGTTGCCGAATGCCATAGAGATTGCACCCAAGATGTATCCGGGGTGGAATCTGGGCAATACGCTGGAAGGTGGCGGCACGGATAATGTGTACACCAACAACGGTGGTCTTGGTGCGGAAAAGGCTTGGCAGGGTACGACCACGACGCAGGAGATTATTGATTTCGTGGCTGCTAAGGGATTCAAGTCGGTACGCATTCCGGCAGCATGGGTGATGGGGCATATCATCGATGCTGATGAGTTGACTGTCGATCCCGTTTGGATGGCGCGTGTAAAAGAGATAGTAGACTATTGTATCAACGATGGACTCTATGTGCTGCTGAACGATCACTGGGACGGCGGCTGGATACAAGGCACGTTCAAGAAGGACGTCACGGAACCGACGGTTCAGGCCAACTGCGAGAAGATGAAACGGCTGTGGACGCAGATAGCCGAGGCATTCAAGGACTACGACGAGCATCTGCTGTTTGCAGGACTGAACGAACCTGAGGCGGAAACGGAGGCACAGATAAAGGTGCTGATGACCTACGAACAGGCATTTATAGATGCCGTGCGCGCCACTGGCGGCAACAACGCCTCGCGTACACTCGTTGTTCAGGGTCCAAATACCAGCATTGAGTTGTCGAGCCAGTATGTAGATATGAGTAAATTCGTCGATACTGCCAGCAAGGCACTGATGATCGAGGTGCATTACTACAGTCCCCCGCAGTTTACGGGCGTATGGGAAGGACCTAATGGCGACGAGCCTTTCTATTTCTGGGGCGCAGCCAACCACGTGCCCTCTGGTACCTATAAGAAGTACAACTGTACTTGGGGCGAGGAAGCCTACGTCCGGGAGCAGATGCAGATGATGAAAGAGGCCTTTGTCGATAAGGGCTATCCTGTTATCCTCGGTGAGTATGGTGCCAACTGGCGTGAGTTCTCGAATAGCTCTATTCAGAAAAAGCACGATGCCAGCATCCGCCTGTTCCACAAGACCATTAATGAGGAGGCCGTCAAGCGCGGCATTATCCCATATGTGTGGGATATCAACAATCCGAACCGCTACGGTACAGGAGGCATTATGTGTATTATCGACCGCAGCAAACCGGCAGTATTCGACCAGAACAGTCTGGACGGAATCATGGAGGGTACTGCTGCTGCCACTTGGGGTGGGCCTACTGCCAGCATCCGTCATACGGTTTCTACAACTTCTCAATCCGCAGGCCAGTACTATACGCTGACTGGTCTGCGGGTTGCTGCAGACACAAAAGGACTGCTGATTACGGGCGGCAAGAAAATAATAATCAAATAAAGAGGGCCAAGCTCTCTTTTTTGATTTTTTATTTGTAATTTTGCAAAAAAATACAGACTTATGACTATCAATTATAAAGAACTCATTACTCCCATACTGATGGCTATGCTGCCCATACTGGCACATGCCCAGAAAGAGAATATAGCATCATCCTGCGGACCTGTACCCACCGAGAATCAACTTCGGTGGCAGGATATGGAGATGTATGCGTTCATCCATTATTCGCTGAACACCTATACAGATCAGGAATGGGGGTTCGGCAATGAAGATCCAAAGTTGTTTAATCCCTCGAATCTCGACTGCCGGCAGTGGGCACATGTGTGCAAACAGGCAGGTATGCGAGGCATCATCTTTACTGCCAAGCATCATTGCGGTTTTTGTATGTGGCCCTCGGCCTATACGGAATATTCGGTGAAGAACTCGCCGTGGAAGAATGGTAAGGGTGACGTGGTGCGCGAACTGGCTGATGCTTGTCGCGAAGAAGGACTTGAGTTTGCTGTCTATCTCTCGCCGTGGGACAGAAACCATCCTGAATACGGTCGCCCTGCTTATGTGGAGTATTTCCGCAACCAGCTTCGTGAGTTGCTGACGAACTACGGCGACATCTTCGAGGTGTGGTTTGATGGCGCTAATGGTGGTGACGGCTGGTATGGTGGTGCCAACGAGGTTCGAAAGATTGACCGTACTACTTACTACCAATGGCCCGAGACGTACAGGATGATTCGTCAGTTGCAGCCAAAATGTCTTATCTGGAATGATGGTAGCGACCGCGGTGACCTGCGCTGGGTAGGTACCGAGGCGGGCAATGTGGGCGAAACCAACTGGAGCCTGCTATACCGCGATGGCGATGTGCCGTATCAGATGTTGCACTACGGTGTAGAGGATGGTAATGTGTGGTGCCCTGGTGAGACGAATACCAGTATCCGTCCAGGGTGGTTCTATCATGATGCCGAAAATGAACACGTAAAGAGCCTGTCGAAACTGATGGATACCTATTATAAATCGGTAGGACGCAACTCTACGCTGCTGCTCAACTTCCCCATTGCACCTAACGGTCGCATCCATCCTAACGATAGTCTGCGTGGCATCGCCTTCAAGCAGATGATTGACGAGGTGTTTAAGGATAACCTTGCCGACAAAGCAAAAACCACGCATAAGGGTGACGTCTATACTATAGACTTTAAACGTCCTACGGCTTTCAACCGCTTTCTGGCTGAAGAAGACATCGCCAAAGGGCAACGTGTGCGCAAGTTCTCGCTCGAGGCTATGGTTGATGGCAAATGGCAGACGCAAAAGGATGAACTAGTAGGGGATGGCGACGGACTTACCACTATCGGTCACCGCCGCATCATCTGTTTCCCTACGGTGAAAGCCACAAAACTACGTTTTACTATCAATAGCTATAAACAGGAACCAATCATCAAGAAGATAGGCGTTTACCTTGCGCCGGAACTCACAGCCGATATCCCTAATAGTGGCGAGAAGAAGTCATCGGGACTTCACATCTTCTTCGGATCGCCCCAGCAGATGTTCATCGACTGGGATGCAGAGCAGACTATCTCTACATTCCGCTATCTGCCACCGCAGGACACGAAAGATGGTATCATCACCCATTATACCCTGTGGGGATCGACTGACTGGAATAATTGGGAGAAGCTTGCCACAGGCGAGTTCTCAAACATCATAAACAACCCTATCTGGCAAACCATCAAGTTCACTGCAGCAAAGGTGCGTGTCCTTCGCTTTGAAGCTGATCGCCTAAGCAGTGGCACCCGCATGGGCTATGGAGATATTGAAATCAAGTAAAATATGAAAAGAATTTGGCTTTTGGCTATTGGCTTTTGGCTTTTGGCTTTTGGTGCTTCGGCACAGACGAGAGACTGGGAGAACCCGGCAGTGCTCGGTATCAACAAACTGCCGTACCATGCGACGCTGCAGCTGCCGTCGAAATGGAAGGAGTGTAAGGAAATTGTGAGTCTCGACGGACAATGGCTGTTTCGTTGGAGTCGTAATCCAGAGGAGAGGGCCGTTGACTTCTACCGTGAGGACTATGACGTGAGTAGTTGGGGGAAGATAAAGGTGCCAGGCAACTGGCAGACACAGGGCTATGGCACACCCATCTATACCAATATCGAGTATCCCTTTCAGCGTAACCGTCCCAGCGTTACAAGTGAACCGCCAAAGGACTGGACGGCCTACGAGAACCGCAATCCTGTGGGACAATACGTCACATACTTCGACGTCTCCAAAGATATGCTTTCGAAGAATCTGATCCTCCACTTCGGCGGTGTACATTCAGCTATGTATCTTTGGGTGAACGGACAGAAGGTGGGCTACAGCCAGAACTCGATGTCGCCAGCAGAGTTTGATGTGACCAGCTATCTGCGTGAGGGCAAGAACAAACTCGCCGTAGAGGTGTATCGCTGGAGCGACGGTAGTTATCTGGAAGATCAGGACATGTGGCGGCTCTCAGGCATCTTCCGCGAGGTGCAGCTGTGGGTGCGTCCGTTGGTGCATATTGCCGACTATCATGTGACGGCAATGCCTGACAAAGACTATTCAAGAGCAGAGGTTAAAACAACCGTCAGCCTCTGCAATGCAGGAAAGACCTCGGCTAAGAATCTGCAGACTGTATTGCTTCTGAATGGCCGCGAGGTGAAAGGCGGACTGAAGCAGTTGGCTGCTGGTGATACAACAACCGTCCAAATGACCAGTTTAATCGACAAACCGCAACTTTGGTCGGCAGAAACTCCCCACCTCTATCCCTTCAGTCTGGAGTTGCGTGAGGCAGACGGAACGGTTGTTGAACATTTCGACTACCATTTGGGAGTTAAGAAAGTAGAGGTTGTCGGCGAGGTTTTTAAGATCAATGGACAAAATGTGAAGTTGCGTGGTGTGAACCGTCATGACCATCACCCTGTTACAGGCCGTTGGGTGGACGATGCTACCTACGAGCAGGATCTCCGTCTGATGAAGCAAGCGAACATCAACTTCCTGCGCACCTCGCACTATCCTGACCGTGAATATCTCTACGAACTCTGCGACCGCTGGGGAATCTACGTGATGGACGAGGCCAACCAGGAGAGTCACGGCTATGGCTATGCCAACCAGGAGATGGGACACGACCTGGCTTGGCAGAAGGCCCACGTTGACCGTGCCGAATCGTTGGTGAAGCGCGACTTCAACCATCCTTGTGTCATCCTGTGGAGTTTGGGTAATGAGGGAGGCATTGGCCCCAATATTCAGGCGATGTATGACAAGGTGTGTGAACTTGACTCTACACGCCCGCCCTTCTACGATTGTCATCCACGTTACTCCGCCCTGCACGACTTCGGCTATCCGGCGCCCGACGAACTGCGCAGTGAGGCTGTCAAAGAAACCGAAAAACCCATGATTGCCCGCGAATACGCTCACGCCATGGGTAACTCGATGGGTAATCTGCAGGAGTACTGGGATGTCATCTATGCCGACAGCAGCATTGTAGGTGCAGCCATCTGGGACTGGGTGGATCAGGGACTCTTGAAGAAAGACGGCAACGTGGCGTTTTGGGCCTATGGCGGTGACTATGGCGACAAACCTAACCTCGATGCCTTCTGCATCAATGGACTGTTGGCCCCCGACCGCACACCTCATCCGCATTACTATGAGGTGCAGTATGTGTACCAGCCTCTGCAGTTCGTTCAGGAGGGTGACAGCATCCGCATTGTCAACCGAAACTTTTTTACCAGCATCGACCAGTATGAATACTATTGCGAGGTCTATCATAACGGGGAACTGGTCACAGGTGAACTTGCGAAAATAACCGGAGATAAATTCGGGATTCCCTATCCATATGACCCCTACAACGAGCCAGAACTGATCCTGAACGTCTATGCCCGCCTGCGTCACGACACACCCTGGGCCAAAAAAGGTTTTGTAGTAGCCCGCGAGCAGTTCGTGCTGAAGCCCGAAGAGTTCTTCCTGGCTTTTGCCGGCAGGGATACCGTAGCAGAGGAAACCGACGAAGGGTTTGTTGCTCCCACGGAGAACGGATTCGTCACCATCTCAAAGACCGGTGCCCTTGTTTCATGGATTGTCAACGGCAGGGAGATGCTCCACGCCCCGCTGGAGCCTTACTTCTGGAAGCCGGAGAACGACAACCAGCGTGCGGCCCATTTCGCCGAGCGCACCGCCGTCTGGAAGGATGCCGCCGACCGTCGTAGTGTCAAGTCTATCCGTGTGAGGGGACGTCAGGTCATTGCAGAAATGTCGTTACCCGTAGGTGCCGACCTGACATTGACTTACGATTTGAAGGCCGACGGTCGTATCATGGTCGCTATGGACTACCTGCCCACGGCAACCGATATTGTGACGATGCCAAAATTTGGCATGCGGATGCGCCTGCCCGCTGACTATACGCAGATTTGTTACTATGGCCGCGGCCCGTGGGAGAACTATCCCGACCGCAAGCGTTCTGCTTTCCTCGGTGAATACAAGATGCCGCTCAGCGCGTACGAAACGGAATACATCCGCCCGCAGGACAATGGCAACCGTTGCGACATCCGTTGGTTCGAGATCGGTCCTCAGACATCGGCTGTCGGTCCCCGTTTGCGTATCGACGGCTTCCAGCCTCTCTGTATCCGTGCCTGGGACTACGGCGAAGAGGATCTTGACGCCGCGCCCCGTCATCCGCAAGACATCCAGCGTGGGCGTTTTGTCAATCTGAACATCGACCTTCAAATTCATGGCGTCGGTGGCATCGACACCTGGGGCAGGCGCACCTTGCCTCAATACACCATCGATGGCAACCAACCCTACCACTATACCTTCATTCTAAGTTTATGCCGTTAGAGGTAGATTGTATAAATCATAATTTTAAAAACTACCAAACAAAATTACAGAAAATACATTAACTATTCATATTTTCTTGTAAACCACTGATTTACTTTAAGTTAACATATGAATAGTGGCTATGAAGTATGGTTGGACTATTCATATTTTCGCCTTTTTTGTTGTGAAACAGCCCTTTCTTTACTAAACAGCAAAATTGTCACAGCATAGTTAATATATCGGTAACACTTTGTCACAACGGCAGTGACACTTTGTTACAATGGCAATTACAAAGTGTTACGATTTTATTTGCTATCGTGTAACTGGCTTGTTTTCAGTCATTTAATGTCATAATTTAGCCCGAAATATGACGTTTGAATGAATAAATATGAATAGTTGATTGTCAGATATGGAAAACATTCATAAATTAATCATCTGATTATAAGCATGTTAGCCACTAATATGAACAAATGAATAGTTAATTAAAAAATTTATATGAAAAGATTTTTTTGTATCACATTTTTTACTACCTTTGCACCAATAATCATAAGGTCACCCAAAAATGAAGAAACAAGAAACTACACCCAAGACCCGCGAACAGTTGTTTGCCGAGAAAGCCGGCAAGAGCTATGCCGTCTGCTACTCCCAGACCTGCACCCTGCGTCAGCACTGTTTGCGCTGGCAACTGAGCTCCTACCTACCGGAAAGCCGTCGCCTCGCCACCAGCACCAACCTCAATAACCCGGCGATGCAGACTGAAACATGCCCCATGTACCGCAACGACCAACCCGTCCGCATGCCCCTCGGTATCGCAAAGATATACTACGACATGCCCCAGCGCATTGCTCATCCGCTGAAGCAGCATCTCATCGACCATTTCAACCGTAAGCGCTACTACGAATACCACAGCGGCTACCGTCCCGTACCACCCGACCACGAACAATACATCCGTCAGGCCATCCTCCGCTACGGCTGGACCGAACCCGTCGAGTTCAACGCCTACGTCGAGGATTACCTGTGGTAAACGTTGAATCACATTTTTGATTCCTCGGACAATATATTAGGAAATAGATCGTTTTAAATATAGCATAATTCAGACGGAAGTTATATGCCTAGAATTAGAAGAGAAGAAAGCGGCACAGGAATCTACCACGTCATGCTACGTGGAATAAATCGTCAGGATATTTTTGACGAACCTGGGTCAGTGGATTGTCATACACCACCATATATAAATTATGTGTGCAAAAATGAAAACAAAAGTTACTTTGAGGAAGAATCAAAACCTGTCCCTGTGATTCCAGTTTATTGAATTGCCGTTCGAAAACTATTGGATAGCTGCGGTTGCTTCGTCTTTTTATATGTCTTCGGTTGCAAAGGTACGATTTTTCCTTCACATTCCGACACATTTTTGCAAAATAATTAAGGACTCATAGGAAAATGCTTATTAAAAGGTTCGACATTTATTTGATTCTTTCGATATTGATACTCTTTGGCACCATCTTATTAATTCGTTGCAGAGCGAAAAAGAGCATGGGTATAGCGATGATGATTACAATCACATCCAGTACCACATTAGGTGCATATTCTTCTTGAATAGGATTTGTAAAGTACTCTATGACTGGTCCACATAAAGAAACAATAGTATTGCAGGTAATGTGGGCGATGATACCAGGAACGAGACTCTTAGTTCGCCAGAAAAGCCATCCAAAGATGAAACCAGCGATAGTTACATTGAGGAACATAATAGGTGACATGTGCATTATGGAAAAAATGATGGTTGAGATTAGGATGGCGAGCCAAGGATTGCACTGCATACGAAGCAACCCACCGAGAAATACGCCTCGGAAAGCAATCTCTTCGGCTATCGGAGCCAGCAGGCAGGCATCCAGATAAAGTGGAAGGGTCATCTGCATGTCATCTTCCAATAGTTCAGCCCATTCTTCGGGGAAAATGTTGTGATAGAAGGGAAGGTCGAGAATGGACAACTCAAAGAATATGTTTGCCACCACAGTCAAGACAATCAGGCCCATCAACCGCCAAATGTTTTTCCTCTCGATTAGGCCAGGCGACAGGCTAACGTAACGCCTACCCAGGAAGAAGATGATGATAATCAGACTGCAAACCACCACAGACCAAGCAAGTGTGTCGTAATTTGAGAAGCCGACAAATGCAGGCGTATTAAAAAGCAGCAGACTAAGCGCAAACTGCCAAAAAGTGTTCCATATTTCGCTTCTTACGTTAGACATAAAATGAATGGAGCATGAATGTTATTTCAATTTCTCTTTTAGTCT
>CADCDY010000049.1 GCA_902800245.1 uncultured Prevotellaceae bacterium | reverse complement strand
TAGGAGGGGTTACTTTTTGAAGTGAAAACTAAATTTGCCTGTTTAAAGGCAGTTTCAAACGAATATTAATCAATTCCGATTTTTATCGGACAGCAATAACTCTATTTCTATTCATATGAACTGACAAATAAGGTTCAAAGAGAATATAGGAAGAAAGCGTTAATCGAATATGGTATTAATTTGGAATTTGTTGATGCGAACCAAATTGCTGAAGAATCAGAAGAGTTCTTTGCCTTACAACAAGTAATTTATGATTCAAGTGGACTTGCTGATTTCAAATTAAAAAAGTCATTGTACGAAGATGAAAACAAAAACCTTATTTATGATTTGGTGAGCTTTGGGAAAACTTCAGATGTGAAATTGGAAATCGTTGAGGCATATATATTAAGATGTCTTTATGATAGCAAAAATATGTCACAAGACGAGATAGCCAAATCGTGTATTAACAAATTTCAAACTAACGAGAATCCTACTTTTTATACCAAGCTAATTAACAAACTGGTTAATAAAGAGAAAAAGATTTGTTACAATAGAGGGATACAATCTTACGAGTTAACTCCTAATACGCATGATGAAATATCTAGGCAAATAGAACAGATCAAAATAGACGAAAAGCGTTTTATAAATCAAATTGGCTCTGTTTTAGTAGGATTTCATCAAGAAGATTATATTGATGAGTATATAGAATTATTAAATGGTATATATGTTGATAGTTTCAGTAAAAGGATTGAGACTCATAGCAGTATAGAGAATGTCTCTATTAGCAAATTGATGAATTTTGTAAAAGGAAAAGTAAAGAGTGAAATAAATCAAACAAAATTAGTAAACGATTTAGTTTGTGTATGCGATCAAAACAAATATTTACAGAAAATATGCGCAAGTTATATTTTTAGTAAGAAAGTGAATATTGACAATTTGCAGAAATATGCTCGTGAAAGAAAACAAGTATTTATTGACACAACAATAGCGTTACATATTATTTGTTATTTTTATAAAAATAGTGATTATAGTCGATATCATTACTTGTTATCGAAATCATTATGCGACTATTGCAAAAGAAACAAAATACAGATGTATCTAACAAACCGTTATTTGTGGGAAATAGGTACACATATTCAAGAAGCATTGAATCTTATTCCATTTACAACACTTCCTGGTTTTTCTTTGCTTGGCGAATCCAGAAATGTCTTCTATAATCATTATTGTTATCTTAGAGATAATAGTATAATAGAGGGATCATTTGAAGAGTATCTGAATGATTATGAGTTTCGTGTTTCGAATACCCCCAATACGAATTGCCAATTAGCCGAGAACTATTTAGAGAAAATGGGTGTGTCAACAATTGAAATACCAAAATATGACATTCAGAATGAAATTAAAATAATAGGAAATAAACTATCTGAAACCGGCCGATTTAAAACCACATTTGCGCTTAATAATGATGCAATAATGCTAAAATATTTAGGAGACAAAGATGTCGATATTCATCCAATAGATTCTGTATTTGTTACATGGGATAGAACATTGTTCGGAGTACTCAATGAATTCTACAAAAAAAATCCAAACTCGGCAAGGTGGATGCAATTTACCCCAAGTCAATTTATTGACAGGTATTCGTTACTATCATTTTCTATTAATGAAGAAACGATATCTAAGGATATTTTAGCACTTATTTCTGGTGATATCATACAGCATACAACATCACTTATTGATTCTTTGGCTTTAATTATAAATCCCAAGGATGAGGTGGGGTTGGAATATACAAAGAGATTCACCCAAATGAAAGATTCGCAGATATATATGACTAATAAAAATCCTGATGGAGAAGTTGAATATACAGAAAATAATGCTATAGATAATGTGATATATAGAATCATTGCCCATTATAGAGAGAACAAAGAAATGTATGATAGTTTTAAGGGCTTGTTCAAATCAAAGGATTTTATCAATGATGTTATTAAAATAATGGAAGATGCAATACAATACTATATTAATAATAGCAATATAGGAAGCGATACAATTACTCGTATAGATGGTCTAATCAACAAATAAAAGAATTATGCCTCAGAAAACAAGGCTGCAGATTGCACCGACAGACAAGAACATCTGCAACATGGAACCCGCCTTGTTGATCCCATCGTGGCATGTGAAAAGATAAAACTGGCAACAGACCAACGATTCTCGTGTTATGACAAGGAGGAAGAGAGTATCAGCTTGAGCAATTATCGCGAAATGCATTATGGTTATGGATATGAATAGATAGTTATGTCTTCGGACTGAATTGTCGTTATTTAGTTGTCAATAGATGGACACAGAGAAGATTATTGAAAGTATCGGTATTGATGGGCAGATTGCCATTATGCGGAGTGGTCTGGAAACCGTCTGTGATGGGTTGTTCCATTTATACTATGGATGGCGTCGTAGTAAAGAGAAAGAGGATGTCCCAGAATCAGATGCTATAGCTCAGTGTATCCTCCAAATGGTAGTATGCAAAATACGTACATTACTTACCATGTGTGATGGGATAAATGTAAGGCCGGAAAAGGACACGATTAGGATTCTGGATATTCCTTCATTGATTTCCGTCCTGAGGAGTTTGTATGAAATGGTGTTCGTTTTCCACAACATCTATGCAGAACAGGGGACTAAAGAAGAGCGAGATATCGTTTTGTATATTTGGGAGATAAGAGGACTGAATAATCGGCAGAATATGCCTATCGTTCCTTTGTCGTTTATAGAAAAAGAAGAAAAGGAAAAGAAACAAATAGAGTATTTGAGAAGAAGAATTATCTGTATTGCGACGAATTTGGACATTTCTGATGAGATTCGAAAACAACTAATCAATGTCGCGTCCATTAAAACTGTAGAGATTAAAGGCTATCGATTCAAAAAAGATCGTGAAAATAGTAGAATCATAGCATTTGAGAGCTATAGATATGAGGAAGGGGCAGAGGCGTTACTTAGAACAGATGCTCCTGCGTATCGTTTATTGTCGATTCATGGCCACCCGTCATATCTTGGCGTACTTCAGTTTGGGCAGATGTTTAATAATGAGACCGACAAGAATTACTTAAGGACGATATTGACTTGTGCATGCAAATTGGCTTCTACAATAGCAATGGATTTCCGTGAGTATATTGATGGTGCCGATGATGTCTTCTCGAAATTGAAAGATAATGAAAAGGATTATATCATAACTTTACATAATTGCTAAAAGATGGACTTTTTTGAACTTGAGGAATATACAAAGAAAGATATAGACGACCTGATTCAAAATGAGGTTGAAGAGAGCATTTATCTGGATTATAAGGATGGACGTGCTTTAGATTCGGATAAAATTGCAGAGATAACAAAAGATGTCTCTGCGTTTGCGAATGCAGATGGGGGGATTATTGTATATGGAGTTAGTGAAAACAAAGCATCTCACAAACCGGAAGATTATGCGCCAGTGACCAACCCTAAAATAACAAAGGAATGGCTTGAACAAAAAATTAGTCTTATTCGAAGAAAGATAGATGGTGTTTTAATATTTCCCATTCGATTGGAGGGGAACCCGAATGATTCTATTTATGTAGTAAAGATTCCACGTAGCGATAACGCTCCTCACATGGCTTTAGACAACAAATATTATAAGAGACACAATTTTTCTTCTGACCCAATGGAAGAATATGAGGTTAGGGAATCTTTCTTTCGAGGACATTATCCAAAACTCGAGATTGTTAATTGTGATTTGCAGGACGAAGAGTGCAAAGAAGGTGATAAAACCGTTACATTCTCTTTTAAGGCATGGATTAGAAATTCAAGCAGGGTAATAAGCAAGGATTATAAACTAAGTGCTTCTTTTTTCAACCTGCCTAAAGATACTACTTGTCATTTTCTACCGCATGAGGGCAAACTGCTATCTATGCATATCTGCAGTTACTGTATGAGATTATCATCACCAAGCAAGGAACCTATATTCCCAAATGAATTGATAGAAACGGGTCACTACCAATTTACGGTGCCAATTGGTTCTGCATGTGACGTTCTGGACAAATCATATATAAAACTGACCTTACTATATGAAGGTGGTGGGAAAGATGAGATGCTAAAACTATTAGCAGACGAATCAACTTCATTATTTGAAAAGGAAGAAATAGATGACTATATAAAACAAGATCATCCTGATTTCAACTTGTTAGATATTATTTAATCCAAAAATGTGTAACTTTGCAGAAGATATGAATAAGGGCAATAAACATATACGAGACATTCAACAATCTGCGCTACCATCATGAGAACGAGGTGGTGGAGTTCTTTGCAAACAAAGCGGCTAAGCCGAGCGCAAGAAGGCGGAGAACAACTTTGACTTCGATGACTTAGGCAAGTACTTCTCTGCACTGAGCAATGAGGCGAACCTGAGAGATAAGGGATTCGCTTGGCTTGTGTTTGGGGTGCATGACAAGACGCGTGAGATTCTTGGCACGTCGTATAAGAACAGCATGAAGAGTCTGCAAAAGCTGAAACAAGATATGTCTCAACATACCACTGATAACAACACCTTCAGGGATATTTATGAACTGGAGGTAGAAGGGAAACGGGTGCTTATGTTCCAGATACCTGCTGCTCCTCGCGGTATTCCGATGGCTTGGCAAGGTCATTTCTATGCTCGTCGTGGCGAGAGTTTGGTGGCACTCGACATGAACAAGTATGAGGAGATACGTAGCCAGACGGTGAATGAGGACTGGTCGAAGCAGATTGTTGAGGGGGCAACCATAGCTGACTTGGACGAGGAAGCCATCAAGAAGGCTCGCGAGGGATACAAGGAGCATTATCCCAAGCAGAAGGCAGACGTGGACGGTTGGAGCGACGAGGTGTTTCTGAACAAGGCAAAGATTACCATTGACGGAAAGATAACGAATACGGCTATTCTATTGCTGGGCAAACCTGAGTCGCTGCACTACATCAATCATATAGGTGAAATCGTGTGGCGACTGGCTGATAAAGACAATGTGGGGCAGGTGTTCACGATCCCGTTCCTGTTGACAACAACGGAGGTGATGCACAAAATCCGGAACTATCCGTTCAAGCTATTCCCCAAGAATAGTTTCCTGCCTGGTGAGGGGATGAAGTACGATAGTGAGGTGATACTCGAAGCCCTCCATAATTGCATAGCCCACCAAAATTATGCGGAGGATGCCCGTATCATTGTGATTGAGCGTGAGAATGAACTGGAATTCAGGAACAGCGGTGGGTTCTACGATGGCACATACGAGGACTATATCACTGGTGAGCGTATTCCCAATAAGTATCGTAATAAGTTCTTGGCGCAGGCTATGGCAAATATCAAGATGATTGATACTGAGGGCTTCGGCATCCACAAGATGTTTGTCTCTCAGAAAGACCGCTGGCTACCGATGCCTGACTACGACAAGAGCAACGGAGATACTGTGGTGCTGACGCTACCAGGCAATGTGATTGACGAGAACTATAGTCTGTTGCTGCTTGAGAATTCTGACATCGACTTAACAACGGCAGTACTACTTGATAAGGTTCAGAAAGGGAAGCCGATAAGTGATGAAGCCATCAAGATGCTGAGAAAGGAAAAATTGATTGAGGGCCGTAAGCCACATTTGTATGTGTCAAAGCAGATTGCGGGGGTAGCAGATCAAAAGGTGGAGTACTCCAAGCATAAGGGACTGGCGGATAAGAAGTGCGAGGCACTACTGCTTGATTCACTAAAAGACCACAACAGCCTGACAAAGCAGGAAATAGTAAATCTTCTTTGGGATGTCTTGTCAGACCAGTTAGATGACAAGCAGAAAATGAACAAGATAGACTACCTGTTGAAGCGTCTAAGAACTGATGGAGAAATTCATAATGAGACGAAAGGCAATGTTTCTATCTGGTCGCTCGGAAAAGGTTGAAAATTCCGAGCGATTACGAGCGATTTTCCGAGCGAATCTTCTAGAGAGTATGATGTAAGTTGCTGAAAATCAGCACAAATTTCGCTCGTAAAAGAGTGAAAATCGCAAGCGATTACGAGCGAATTGTACGGGCAATACCTATCAGTCTTTGTCATAAACAATAGCACGTTGTAATTCAATGTCGCTGATAATAATACCGTTGACAACTTTTTCATATAGTTCCTTAACTATCATAGCTTAATCCTCCTTTCTACGTTTAATAATCATTCTATCCCAAAGACGGCGATAGTATTTATTCCCTAATGCTAAATAGAAACGATTTCCACCCTTTTCGTACACGGCATCTTTTTCTACAAAATCTTTAATTGGTTTCCCCAATTGGAGACTTGATCCGATTATCTCGAATTGTTTGGAATTATACTTCTGCATAAAAGTAACAGGAACACACATTTCACCATAGTAATCGTTTGGAATATCAGCTACAGCAGAAATATAAATTGCATCATAATTCACTAATTTAGGATATCTTTCTGGATTATCAAAATAAGAGGCGGATAGTGTAACCTTACTGGCTGGACGGCGCTCTGCTCCCTGCTGTACAGCCGACAGCAGGGAAGTGTCAAGCCAACAGCAGGGAGCAGAGTGGCAGTTAGCAGAGAGCAGAGTAAAGGTTAGAAAAAATATTGTAAATTCTCTTCCATCTTCCACTAAAATGCTCGTATTGCCTGTATTTACTGACTATTCGGAAGATGGAAGAGAAAATTTCTCTTCCACATATCTTCCATCTTTTCGAGTATCTCTAATGAATGAACAAGAGCCACTTCTCGGAAAATAAATGGCTCTAATTCAGAAATAAGTGGCACTTATTCACAAATAACCAAGGGTTATTGACGAGCAATTTGACATTGACTCGTCACCTTACGGGCTTAACGGCGTTCTGCTCCCTGATGTCCGGCCGAGAGCAGGGAAGTGTCAAGCCGACAGCAGGGAGCAGAGCAACGGTTAGCAGGGAAGGTGTTGGAGTCAATACTTTCGGAGTAATCGAAAATACTCTTGGACTATTCAAAATTTCTTTCGGAGTATTGCATTTTAATGCCGGCAAACTCGGAATTTAGCGATACTAAACATGGGGGCTAACGGTCTGTGACGTTTTCTGATTTTGGTTGACTATCGCGTGACAACCCCTCACCCCTCACTCAAAACGCTGGAAACGCCTTTGCAGAAAGGGGATGAGAACCAGTGAGGGGTAGGCTTGACCCCTCACTCACCCCTCACTGACCCCTCACTCGAGTCACCTCGAAGCAAACAAGGGACGCAAAGGAAGCTAACGGACAGGCTACTTCTTGCTCACAGGAAATTGACTTCTTGCTCGTCGTTATTCCGCAGGGAGCGATTGCAACGCCACACTTTGTCCTTGGTCAAAGAACTCTGATTCCGCAACGAGCGAACTGCCAGTCCGTCGGGCTCGGACTGACAATTTGTATTAATGAGATTGCCAGCCAAATTTAGAGTCCAAAACATAAGATGAACCTATAGCAACAAGTGAGGGGTGAGGTAAAGGTGAGTGAGGGGCTAAGAACACCCCTCACCCACTCTCAAGGCCTTTATACAAAGGCGTTTCCAGCGTTTTGAGTGAGGGGTGAGGGGTCATCGGCATTGCGGCCTCGTGATTATTGGGCGGGATTGAGATAGTGCTTTCTGTTGATTTTGCCGTTGAAGGTGCGTTCGACTTTGTCGACCTGACTGTAGAGCATGGGGATTTTGTATGCCTCCAGTCTCGTTTTCAGATGCAGGGCGAGGGCCTTGCGGTCCAGCGACTTGCCGTCCTTCATGACCACGAGGAGCTTCAGGGCCTTGCCGGTAATGATGTGGTCAACGGGAATGCACACGCAGTCTTCCACGTCGGGGAATGCCAGTGCGGCATCCTCCACCTCGGTCGGTGCGACCTTGAAGCCGCCGACATTGATGACGTCGTCCTCACGGCCCGTGAGATGCAGCATGCCGTCGGCATCGAGCATGCCCATGTCGGAGGTGTAAACTACTTCGAGAGGTGAGAGGTGAGAGGTGAGAGGTGAGAGAGTTCGCAACGCCACACTCTGACCTTGGTCAGAGATGGGGGCGCCGAGGTAGCCGGTCATCAGCGTGCGGCCCTTACAGGCGATGAGGCCCTTGTCGGTAATGATGATCTGCGAATGTTTCATCGGACGCCCCAGACACCCTGCCACGCATTTTCCGTCGTTATAGTTGTAGGTGCTGATGATGCCGGTCTCCGTGGAGGCGTAGGTGTTGTAAAGGCGCGTCGTGGGCAGCAAGCGACACAGCGCCGCCATGTCCGCCTGCGATATGGCGGCGGCACCGGTCTCGATGAAGTCCATTTTGTCGGCCAGTGCTGCCAGTTGTGCGGAGCCAAACTGCAACAGCATGCGGATGCTGGCAGGCACGAGGAATGTGGCCATCTTCGGTGCAGGATATTGGAAGGCGTCGAAGAATCGGTTTAAGTCCTTCAGGCCGTCGACGATGATGGCGGTAGCCCCCAGCATCATGAGCGGATAGAGCTTCGACAGGCTTCCGATGTGGTTCAGGGGTCCGTTGACGACAAATGCCAGGTCGTGGGAGAATCCCTGTCCGTCGATGAGGTTTTCGGCATCGGCAATGATGGCGTCGTGGCTGATGATGACGCCCTTCGACCGTCCTGTCGTCCCCGTGGTGTAGAGGATGTCCGCCGAACCCTTCGGGACGGAATGCGGACACAGCTCATGGGCAATCTTCTGGAACGACGCCTCGGGGAGGTCCTTTTCCAAGGGTGCTACGACACACCCCGCGACGTGATATGCAAAATAGTCCACGAGGTAGTCAACCGTCGGCAGGGCTCGCAGACAGGCAATCTGTCCCTCCCGACAGCCGGCCTCCTGCAATGCCGCCGCCTTCTGGCTGATTCGCTCCTGCAACATGCTGTAGGTGCAATGGTCCCCGTCGCAGACGATTGCCGTCTTGTCAGGGTATAGCGTGGCGTTGCGTTCGATATAGCGTTCGATGGTCATCATGTTGGAGGTTTCAAGTTTCAGGTTTCAATTTTCTTTCCACCATTGCCACGATGCTGTCAAGCGTTTTCAGATTCTTCGGCGTGGCGTCCGTCGCCTCCAACTTGATGCCGTATTCGTCGGAAAGCAGCATCAATATGGTTGTTACGCCCAATGAGTCGAGTTCACTGAACAGGAAGTCGGAGTCGAAATCCACCAACGGCAGCGCTTCCTCTAATAATTGTCTAATCCTTTCTCGCATATTCTAAATTATTTGTTACGTTTTCGAAGGCGTGACGGGCCACGAGGGCACGCTCGTCGTCGGCGATCACTGCCACATAGCGTCGCTGCGGATTGAGCAGTGCCACCAACAGTGCCGTTTCGCCCCAACCGTCGTCGGTGATGGTTTCGCCGTCCGACAGTTGACTTAGTTCAGCCTCGTGACTGCGCCAGTAACGCAGCCGACGGTTGACGGCCATCGATATCTCCACCCCACGGTAGCGATAACGGTCGGCCACGAGCCGGAATGCGCTAGCCCTGAGTGACGTCGAAGGGTTGTCAGAACGTCTCCATAGCATGTTGCGCAACGTGAGGGGTCGACGGCGCTCACGGCCATTGCGGTCGTACACCAACCAGCGGAAGCAATATGTTGGTAATAGCCAAGCCATAAAGACGACTGTAAACATTCCCACGATGGTCACCTCAGCCAACGAGCGCAGGGCTGGATGGCGTGCCACAATCAGCGATCCAATGCCTATAAACATGATCAACGCAGAAATAATGATGCTTTGTTTGTATGAGTTCAGCATCTTGCGGCGGTAAGCATATTCGTATTGGCAGCCTTCCGTCATAAAGATAGTGTAGTCGTCGCCCTGTCCGAAGATGAACGTTGCCAGGATGATGTTAACCACGTTAAACTGTATGCCCAGCAGCGACATGATGCCCAATATCCACAGCCAGCTGACGGCCATGGGCAGGAACGATATGAGGGCCAGTTCTATGCTGCCCATCGAGAACCACAGGAAGAAGAACACGATGGCTCCGCAGGCCCAGCCGATATAGTTGAAATTGTCCGTCAGACTGCTTACAATGGCGGAGGTGAGGGCAGAGGGCTGATGGCTATTGGCCATTGGCTGTTGGCTGAGATCCATGAGTTTGTAGAAGTCGTCGAACGAATCGTCGGCAAAGTCCATCGCCGCAGCTTTCTCCCGCAGTTGCTGACACAGTGCGGCACCCTTCGTCGTGCGCCATTCGTTCCACTGGCTGAGGGAAGACCCCTCCAACCTCCCCTGTTTAGGGGAGGCTCCGAGTTCTCCCCCTGAGCAGGGGGAACTAGAGGGGGTCCCTGGGGTGATGGATGAGGGCTGTTCCAGCAGTTTCATGTCCTGGCGCTGTTCGTCCGTCATATAGTTGATGTTGCGCAAATCGGCATCGAAAGAAGTCTGAAAGCTGAAATACCCCAACACGACAGTCAGGATAACAACCATCCCGACAATCCACCGCTTGTTCTCCAGCTGCACATCGCCGAGTCGTTCGAGAAGTCTGATGGCTGATGGTTCTCTGACCTGAAGGTCTGAGTGTGGCACGCAATGATGGCTGAGGTCTGATCGCGCTGAAAAGCCCCAAGTCGCGCAATGCCACCGACTGCAGCGGTACCAGTGCCAGAAACGCTCCGACGGTGGTGACGTTGCCCACCACCAGCGGCATCCTGATCTCCTTCAGTGCCGTCTGCACGTCCGTCGTATGTGACAGATGGGCGATGAGGTGCAGCGGATAGTTGACAGCTATACCCAAGATGACGGAGGATATGCCTATGACGATGATAGAGACATCGTTGTGAACCAGTGTGAGACAGCCCATTGCAAAAAGCCATCCCCATCCGATAGTGACAGCGATGAGCATCAGGTTACGTACGTTACGGAATACCAACCACAGCAGAAGTAGAATGAGAATCACCGCAAAGGTTATTGAAATGATGCTGTCTTTCTTTATCTGTTGAGCATTGCCGACAGCAATGACAGGACCTCCTGTCAGGCGTACCGAAACATCAGGGAACTGACGGCTGACGCTGTCGCATATCTGTTGCAGCATCGCCACCAGCGCGGCGTTATGCTCCGTCTCGCTGGCTCCGAAAGGCGAATCAATCAGGAGCATAGCGCTATTAGCCTGATTGGTTGATTTCTGACGAGCCAAAACCGACGCGAACAAATTCAGCGGGTCGTGCTGAATTTGCAAAGCCGCCATACCGCCACTGGGTAGCATCAGCATTTGCTTGTCGTTTTCCAGTTGGCGGACTATAAAGTCAGGCGCTTCTGTCATGCTGTCTATACGGGCATAGTCCTCCGCAGTCAACAGGTACGGCATCCGCGCATAGATGGTGTTCATAGCCTCTTGCACGAATTCAGGATCGTCACCCTGCATAATGGCTATTGGCTCTTGGCTTTTGGCTGTTAGCTGTTCCGCCATCTCTGTAAACAAGTCTACAGCAGGCTGACAGTCATTGTCGGCAGATTGAAATATGACATAGATACGACGTGCACTCGACGTATTCTGATATTCCATAAAGGCTTCTTGCTGCTCATTCTCCAGTGGCAGGAAGTCGGAAATATCTTCCTTATACGACTGCCCAGCTGTTAACAGCACCAATATGGCCGTTAACAGCATTAACGACGTCCAACGCCACAGAGTGTGCGCCTTATCTGTTGTCCACCGGATTCGCATAGATTCCCAAAAATATTTCCCGCAATCGTTCTATGTCGCACGTCTCCGCATAACGGTCCAGTTTCGCCAGATGGTGACGGAACGCCTCACGTTCCTCGTCGGTGTACATCCCGCGGTAGCGCTCGTTGCCATACAGTATGTCGTGGGCCACGTAGTTGTTCGGCCACAACCGGTAGGCTCCGTTGATGCGTCCATCTATCAGCTCCGCCACCGCCTTGTGGTATTCGTTGTTCGTCAGCCCCTCCATAGCCGCCAACTCTTCCGTGCGGATGGGTTCACACAGCGTCATGTGCACGCGTCCTTTCCATTGCACGATGCCTGTCATGATGCTGTTCAGGTCCTCGCCGGGCTTCTTCGTATATTTCGTGTACTGCGACTCATACAGTTCCAGGGCTTTCAGCACCTCGCACGACTCCCATTCGTAGGAGATGGCGACGGGCACGATGTTCAGTTCCGCCAATGCCTTCACGCGGTCTTTGTCCTCGCTCATGCAGAACATCTTTATAACGCCTTGGTCCGTGCGGTCTATGCCGTTCTTTGTCCGTCCGTTGCGCTGGGCAATCCACACCGACTCGCCCTTTTCCCTGATGGTATAGCGGATATATTCCGAGAGGTGTAGCGACTGGCGGTAGAACTCCTTGATGTCGCCCCCAGGCCGCGCCACCTTGAACATCTTGTTGCTCCGGCCTACGTCGATAACCACCGGATGACGCATCAGGTTTTCGCCAAACGTAATCTCCGTGGTCTCAAAACCGTTCTTTACCAGCCAGTATTGCAGCAGACTGGCGTCGAGCATGATGTCTCGGTGGTTTGACACAAACAGATAATGCTTGTCAGGCGACAGCTGTTCCAGACCGGAAACGGTAAACGCCGTCATGCTGCGCGCAATGACCTGTTCGTTCACCTTCACCATTGCATCGTGCTGAAACTCGCGAACTGTCTTAAACGCTCGGACGCGCTGACGTACATCTTCCAATGGTTCCGTCGGATATACAAACGATGCCAGTAACGGAAACACGTCGCTCGCCGCTATGCGCTCCATCGCTGCCAAAAACTCCTTCTCGTCATACGGACGAATATCGTCAAACTTACCTATGCAGTTCATAATTATCAATTATCAATTGTCAATTATCAATTGTCAATTAACTTAATCCATTCCAAAAACATTCCCTTCCATTGGCGACACTCCGCAGTGCCTTTCCGTTCGCTGGCACCAAAACCATGGCCACCCGTCTGGAACTGCACATACCGGTGGCTCACTCCCGCTACTGTCAGCGCCGAATCGAGCAACACCGAGTTACGATAGTCCACCACGGGGTCGTCCACACAGTTCACCAGAAACACTGGCGGACAGTCCGTTGGCACGTGGCGCTCTAACGACAGCTGGTCGCGTAACGCCTCGTTCCCCGTGCGTGAGTCACCCAATAGTCCACGGCGCGAACGTTTGTGAACGCACTCCTCCGTCATCGTCACCACAGGATATACTGACACGACAAATGCCGGACGGTCCACTGCATCAAACAGTTCTGCTGCCGACATCACCAGATGTCCACCAGCCGAAAAGCCCATCGCACCAATCTTCGTCGTGTCCACACCGTACTCCTTCGCATGTTCCTTCACATATCTGATGGCTTGCCGCAGATCGTCCTGCGCGTCGGGATATCTGGTGCCGCGGAACAGCAGTCGGTAGTGTGTGGCATAGGCCAGTGCCTTCGCCGTGCGGTAGTTCAGCACAAATGCCGTGACGCCATTCTCCTGCAACCATCGTCCCACGTCGCTGGCCTCGCCCTCCTTGTCGTGCCAGAAATAGCTGCCACCAGGACATACCACCACCGCCGTACCATCGTCCCCCACGGCCCGATATGGCATCATCATCACACTTTTGTGATGCGGGTCATGCTCCCAGATGTTTATCTGAGCGCCAGCCCTCATGGCGACAAGCAACAATATGATGATGATCTTTTGTTTCATATTTTTATTTATTATTTAGGCCGAAGACCGCATTGATCTTATTAACCACATAGTTTGTGCCCAAGATGGCCTCACACGTTGTGATGGCTGTTAGGGGCACACCGCAAAAGCCGTGCAGGTTGACGTTCTGACCCGTCAGCAGCAGGTTGCGCACCTTTGTCACCACTGGCACCTGCGACAACACGATATTCTGACAATTCTTGGCAAAGCCACAGATGCTACCATCCTTCACACCGTAGAAGTCGCGGATAGTCAAGGGCGACGACGTGTTGACGGCCTCTATGCACTGTCGGAAACCGGGGTGCATTTCTTCTATTTGAGCCAACAGCAGTTCTGCACACTTTGCCTTCCATGCCTCATACTCAGCACCACGATGCCCTACAGTGGTGTTCTCCCATTGCCTGACCATATCAAAGGGCATGGGTGCTGTTATAAGTACCTTTGTGGCGTATTGGCCTTGATGACTGTTGGGTGGCGTCATCATCAGGAATCCCAATGGCCAGGGACGGTCCGCCCGACTGAAGTTCCACACATCCGCATACCGCGTCATATAGTATTCCGAATGATTGATGTATGGGAACGTCTCTGGCTTCAGCTTTACGTACAGTGCAAAAGCGGAATGGGTGTTGGGGATAGTGTCCAGCCGCTCGCGATACGATTTGGGGAATGCTTTCTCGTCCATCAGTTTCATCAGCGTACAGGGATGAACGTCAGAGATGTAGTAGTCGGCTGTGTATTGCTTGCCGCTCTTCGTACGAACATACTCCACTTTCCTGTCAACAACATTGATCCACTCGACGGCATCGCCTGCAATCACCTGACCACCATTGGTGGTGATAACGTCAGAAAGGAGTTGTGCGAAATGACTGCTGCCATCAACAAACCTACTGGCACCATGAATGTATAGCGTACTGATGATGGCATGAACGTATGCCGGTGTCTCGTGAGCACGACCGCCATAAAGCGGATTCATATAGGCCAACACACTCCGCAGCCGTTCGTCCTTGATATATTTGGCAATAAAGGCATCCGCTGTCATCAGGAAGTCATTGGACTCAGCAAAAAGCCCCATCTGACCTGTAGAAGGTCGCAGATTGAACAGATCTACCTTGTTAGCGATAGCCAATACGGCATTGACATAACGCTCCAGATTTTCCCGTTCTTCAGAAAAATACTTTGACAGCGAACTGATAAACCCTTCCCGGCCTTTAGCTATATCGTAATAGGTGTGGTCTTCTGAGAAATACAATCGGTCGGTGCAATCGTCATCCACATCGCGAATCTTCATTTTATCCAGGACACCCAGATAGCGGCAGATTTTCCAAATATTACCACCAGAATGCATACCTCCAATCACATGCATACCCGTATCGAAATGTTCGCCAAAACGTTGAAAGGTCTGGAGCCCACCACCAATCGTGGCGTTCTTCTCCAAGATGACGACCTCGAAGCCTTCCTTGCTTAGGATGGCGCCAGTGAACAACCCACCTAAACCTGCACCTATGATGACGACGCGCTGTTTCATCATTTTTTTACCTTTTTACTTTTTTACCTTTTTTTCGACGATTTGATGATAGATACGTTCAGCGGTAAGTAATTCACTACATGTGACGATGGTGCCAACGATAACGCCCAGAATACCATGCGAATTGATGTTCTGCCCCGTTTGCCACACATTGGGAATCTTCGTACGGTGCGGTACCCTGCATGCCGCCCCAAGATGAATGTCACGCGCAATGCCATACATACCACCACCCTCAGTGCCCGTATAGTCACGATAAGTCAATGGGGTAGAGGTATAATAATGCTTGATCTTATCTCGAAGATGGGGGAACTGCCGTTCTACAGACTTTATCAGTTGCTCTGCCTTACGGAGCTTAAAAGCCTCGTAATCCTCCCCACGGTGACCAACTGTTGTATCACTCCATTGCGCTACATCCTTCATCTGCATATAAGAGATGATAACGCCGGTTTTTGCGTAACGTGGCTGTGGCTCCTGACAGAAATGCATATAGAGATATCCCTTGGGCCACGACTCCTCATCGTACTGCTCACATCCCCATGGAGTTCCTGTATTATAACCGTAGAAGTTATAGTTTTGGTATGGCACAGCCTCGTCTTTAAACTCCAGATAGACGGAGAACCCACCAACAGTCTGAGGTATGGCGTTGATGCGATTGCGGAAGGCAGGACGTATCAGTTTCGAGTCCGTCAGTTCCAACGTCCGCATGGGGTGGGCGTCAGAGATGATGTAGTCGCACGGTATATATGTACTTCCATTTATTTCCACTCCTGTTGCATGCGTGTCGTCACAAATTATCTTGGTGACTTTACTATGCGTCAATACCCTGCCGCCATACTTTTCTATGGTTCGCACCATGGACGCTGCAATCATGTCGCTCCCACCCACCACACGATAAGCACTCTGATTATAAAAATCCATGATGAATGCATGGGTCGAAAATGGTGTCTTATCGCGCTCGGCAGCATAGAGTGGCAAGGAACCCACAAGGACTTTGGCCAGCAAAGGATCAGTGATGACACTATCGATTACTTCGTTGACAGATCGCAACTGGTATTCGGTGTTGATGGCGGCATCACTCTCAGCATGTTTCAGAGAATGCAGCGACGATGCCCCTGCCACGCGTTCTACCAAGTCGAAATACGCCTCCAACTGCTGACGCTGATGGGGGAAATAGCTGGCCATCTGCTCGATAAAAGCCTCGCGACCATTTGCAAAACGATATCTCTGTCCGTCAAGACATACCACATCGTATCCTTCCCTGTCGAGCGGTGCCAATTGGATATCTTTCTTGATCTCCAGATATTGCAGTAGCCTGTCGAGTGTTTGTCCCTCAGCAGCACTTCCAACGAAATGCATGCCCGTCTCAAAACGTGCTCCGCGGCGAGAGAAACATTGCAGGCAACCACCCACCTGGGCACCCTGTTCCAGAACGATCACCTCGTAACCGTTCTCTCGGAGAGAGTGTGGCGTTGCAATCTTTGCCAGGATGACTCCACACGACAAGCCTCCCATGCCACTGCCTATGATGACTACTCGCTGTTTACACATCTTGCTCTATTCGGTTTGCTATTTGTTCATACTTGTTGATGTAATGCTTGCGCAATTGGGACGCCTGCTTTTTTGCGTCACCCATCTGTCGCAGTTCGCTTTGGGATATAGGGTCGCCCACTTCAATATATATTGGTCCCTTCCGCAAATGATAAGTCCGCGGGGGCAGTATCCTTCCTGGGCCATAAAGATACATGGGCACGACGTCTAACCCCAATTGCTCTGCGATGTGGAATGCTCCCTGATGAAAACGTCCGATGCGGTAGTCGCGCGAACGGGTGCCTTCTGGATATACTGCAATGCTGTAACCCCGCTCTACCAGCGACCGCAGTTTGGGCATCAACTCGTCGATACCATTGGCGACAGGATAAAACTCAGCATGGCGTATTATCAAACCATATATCGGATTATGCCATACCCACTGGTTAGTCAGGAAGATAATATTGGGGGTGAATATCAGTTGACAGGCGAGGTCGAGGTGCGACTGGTGGTTGCAGATGACCACAGAAGGTTTGGAGAATGCAACGCCACACTCTGACCATGGGTCAGAGAAGTCGACGTCTTCAGCAACCTTATACCTAAAACGGGTACCAGGAATGCCATGCCGTAGCATGACGAATCGCGTAGCGTGGTAAATCAATCGATGTAGGTTGCGACGTTTCTGCTCCGTCATTTTACCTATCTTTACATATAGCCATACAATCGGGGTGAACACGCAGCAGCAGAAGAACAGAACGAAAAGGAGCGAGTAGATTGTTCTTGCGACATTTGCTAACCATCGGAACAGGCGTAGTGGCAAACCGTAGACGACTGCCAAGAAACATAATATGGTGTTCAGCACGCTGATGCGAGCAAAGTCCATACCAGGACGGAAATGACTGACGCGCTCTTCGCGTGGTGGATAATATACATTGATGTCAATCGGTACCAGCTCTACGCCATGCCATGAAGCGAAAACAAGGAGTTCCAGTTCTGCCTCGTAGCGTGATGTCAGCAAACAGAGTCCGTAGAGTTTTTTCAGCGGATAGAGTCGATAGCCTGTTTGGGTGTCAGGTAGGCGGCGCCCTGTCTGAACATAAAACCAGAAGTTTGAAAACTTATTGGCAAAACTGCTACCCTTTGTCCGCTCTACACCATCCAGTGTGCGACTTCCGATGATCAGTGTTCCAGGATGTTGTCGGTTTGCCTCTAGGAAGAGGCTGATGTCTTGTGGATAGTGTTGTCCGTCGCCATCAAGTGTAATGGCGTAGGCAAAGCCCATCTCGAGGGCTCGCTGAAAACCACGTTTCAGAGCATGTCCCTTGCCACGATTCTGAGCATATTCTACGATGGTAACACCCTCTATGGCATGAAGGATGGCGGATGTGCCGTCTGTTGATCCGTCGTTAACCACAATCACGTCCACACACTCCTTGAGGGTCTGGCGGACAACAGCATCTATTGTCCCAGCATTATTGTATGTGGGAATCACGACACATATACCGCGGTCGTGTAGTAACTGCTGTTGTCTTAGTCCATTATCCATTATCAATTGTCAATTGTGAATTGTCAATCAACTTAAGTTGGTAGGTGATGTTGTGACGCTCATTGCGATACGTCGTTTCGCCCTGTTGCAGACGGAGCATCAGTTGGGCAAGGTCCTTGCGGAGGACACGACGGATATACCATTTGTCCATTATCTTGATGACATGATGTAGCTTGACTTTCTGGCTTTCTGGATGATAGGTGAAATCGAGCGCTGTGACACCAAATTCGTTGAAGAGACTGCCGCGTACGACGTCACCTTCCCGCAACAACACACAGATGCCGCTGAGGTATGCTTTTGGCATTTCGATAGAGGCAGCATAGCGGATGCGTCCACCTTCCGTTTCTGGAAAAGTAGATTGCGCAAATAGCTGCATGACTGCTAATTGGCTAACGAATAGTAAACATATCAGCGCTGATTTTCTCATTGGTTCTGATGTTATTCAATTCGATGACCGTCCTGTCGCCATTCTTTTCTATTAGTTCCACCTGCTTCACCATCGCATTGTGCTTATTGAAATGTAATATAATCTTTTGGAACAACTGTTTCAAGTCTTTTCGTTGAGGCAATAAGGATGCTATCCATTCGTTGCCGTTTGTGGCAATGGTGCTCTTAAAACTTTTGTCGTCGGTGAGGCTGGTACCAACAACGCTATTCATCATGATACGGGCAATCTCGCGGAACAGCTTGTTTTTGTTCACGTCTATGACATCATTACGTTGTTTGTTTTTTAACAGCACCTTGTCGTCGTTGAGTATAAAGGTATAGGAGTAGGGTGATGTGTACTCCCAGCGCAGGCGATTTGTTTGCTGATAATACATGCGGCCTTTCGACGTCATTTTGTCGTTAAGCATTTTAAGATGCTTCGTTTGTGTGAAGTCGCACTGCATCGTCTTCATGGCAGATGCAGCCTGTGTGATTGCCTGACGGATTTGTGTCTCGTTCTGCTGCGCTATCAGCGACAGGTGGACGGAGACGAAAACAAATAGTAGAATCAGTAACCTCTTCATAACTTAACTATTTTGCAATCAACAGACACCCAATAACAATGAATGCCACGCCAAACCATTTAATCATAGAGACTTCCTCGTGAAAGAACAGTATGGCAGCAAGTATGCCAAAAACATAGCTCAGACTAACCATCGGATAGGCTGAACTGAACGGGAAAACCTTTACGATATACATCCATAGCAGTGAAGCTGCACCAAAGAACAGTCCGCAAGCAGCAAATTGCCAATTGGTGAGGATGGAGAGCCAGAAATCACGCGTCCACGCAAAAGGTGGCATTTTCGACAAGGCAAACTTTAAAAACACCTGCCCTCCTGTGAGCAGGATACTTTGAAGAATGGCGTATGGTACTATTTTCCACATGACAACACAATAGCTTTAGAGTTTACGGATGGAATATTGTCGTAGCCCAATCGCTGCATCAATTGGCGATAGAGGGGAGTCGATTCATCGTGGCATCCCACAAGAACCGTTTTACATTTGCCGCTTTTCAGCAACAGCTCAGCATCACGCATAGCCCAGTCAAAAGAGGCCTGATCCTGAGTATAGGTGATGTTATATCCGTGACACCCAAGACGTATGGCGATATTGCTGCTTATCGTGTTATGCGTGCTCTGCATGAAATAGGTGGGCTTTAGCATCGTTTCACCTTCGTCTACCATTTGTCTTAACAGTAGCTCTGAGTTTTCCAGACATCCCAATGCAGTGCCAGTGATGATGGCATCTGGCTGTTCTATGCCGGCCTGACGTAGCGCCTTCAACGATGATAGTAGCGAACTTTTCATGATTTTCCCCATACGACGGGCTTCCAAGGGTTTTACGTAGTCGCGGATTTCAGCCAATTGTTCCTCGGAAGTGATTTCAACCCTTGCAAGTTCTTTAATGACACGGGGGGCTCTTGGCTCTTGGCTAATAGCTAATGGCCCTCGCAACGCCACACTCTCAAAGAGAGAATTGCTGAAAACCAAAGACGTGTCATTACCTCCAAAGCCAAACGAATTGCAAATGACATGCTGAAGATGACAGTGGTCTTTGCCCATCGTGGGGACGATGCCACCTTCTGCGGCTTGCGACCATCCAAGATTGGCAGGTACAAATTGATGCTGTAGGGCAAGCAAGCAAATGACAGACTCAATGCCGCCTGAGGCACTTGTTGTATGACCAGTAAACGACTTCGTAGAACTGACGAGTGGTAATTTGTCGCCAAAGACACGCTTCAATGCCATGCTCTCTGACAAATCATTATTAGGAGTACCAGTACCGTGAGCATTCACATATTGAATGTCCGATGGTTTCAAACCTGCCATCTGTAACGCTTCGGTCATGGCCAGATAAGCCCCCTCGCCATTGTCAGACGATGCCGTCTGGTGGAATGCATCGCAGGCATTGCCATAACCAGTAAGATAGGCGTGAGTTGTTACGCCTCTACGTTTTGCACTCTCTTCTGTTTCCATAACGAGGAATGCAGCGCCCTCGCCAAGGTTCAGTCCTGCACGAGTAGCATCAAAGGGACGGCAGGGCTCATGGTCGAGAATCATCAGCGAGCGGAAGCCATTGAGATGAAAGAGTGACAGGGCCTCTGCACCACCAGCGACTACGACGTCAGCCTCACCAGCAGACAACATTCTGGCTCCCAACATGAGGGCATTGGCGGCAGAGGAACAGGCGGTGGAAATCGTGGTGTATTCTGCAAAGATGTCAAAATACTCCGCTATCAGGCGGGTGCTGGCGCCAGCACTGTGGTAGCGCAGGCATTGCAGGGCGGCGTCAGAGTGCGAAAACTGGTCAAATAAATCCTCTGTAATGTCCATTCCTGCCACAGTCGTGCCGGAAATAAGTACCAATCGCAGTGGTTTTTCCTTAATGGTGTCATACTGGATGCCAGCATCTTCCAATGCCTGTCTGACTGCCAGCATTCCCATCAGTGTGGTACGGTTAATCAGCTTATCTTTGACTCCTAACTGATAACGCATATCGTCATTCGACAAAGGCACCTCGCCCACAGGCAGTTCCTTATGGCATGAGTTCAGAAACTGCATGGTGCCAATGCCGGAATGCTTGTGTTGCAGGGAATCAAGAACAGATTGCTTGTCCTGTCCTATAGCACAGATAATGCCCTCGCCAGTTATGACAATATTATTGTTCATCATTTAGTCCTATGACTACTTACATATTCTGCTATCGTACGAATGCTCTTAAAGATTTCTTTCCCTTCAGCAGGATTAGCCAACTTGATGCCATACTCTTTCTCCATGAGCACAATCAGTTCAAGTGCATCGATGGAGTCAAGACCAAGACCGTCACCATCACCAAACAGTGCATCGTCGGCATCAATGTCCGCGGGGGTCATCTCTTCCAAATTTAATGCTTCAATAATCTTCTCTTTTAAATCTAAAATCAGTTCTTCCATATTTATCTTTTTATTAATTTCAATTCTGCTTCAAAATATTGATCGTCCTCAAAATCTATCCAACCAGCCAGAATGCTTTGGATGGTTTCGTCGAGGAATGTCGATGCCAATACTTGGTGCATCATGTCCTTATCTTTATTAGGCATGATATAGAAGGATGTCTCGGCATGATAACCATTGCGCACTGCTATCTCGCCACAAACGATATTGGGCAACGTATATACAAACAGCGAGGGGCTGGGGAAATAGTCGTCGCCAACGGTAATGCTTTTTGCGTATTCGCGGTCAACCCACACTGATGATGAATGGTTAAACAACACCACAGCCCTGTCAGCGCATTGCTGAAGACGCGGATGCTCTTGATTTAACAACAATTCACTGGCAACGAACCCTAACTGGCTCAACCGGTCCATCTTGTAGAACTTGGGATAAGAGCCTACGTAGCGTTTATAGAGTGCTGTCAGCATCGAGTCTGCCTCTGCGTCGATGTCAATCTGTTTTCCGTCGATAGTAGCGCCCTGAGGAGTTATCCGGACGCTATGGGCAATGCTGTAATTACAGTTGGAGTCTTCCTTAACTTCTTTAACTTCCGAACTAGCATCTAGACGTATTGCAGCATTGCAGCCTCCAAAACCTGAGATGATTTTGACAAAAGACTGTTTGCTGACATTTACGGGCTTAGCGGAAATGTTTATGCGCCCTGAAACGCCAATTTCGCTGAAACCGCGTGTAGCCAATAGCTCTCCTTGGGCGACGGAATGCAACGCCACACTCTGACCACGGGTCAGAGAATGCATGGTGACGATGGTCTCCAGCAGGCCGGAGGCTCCAAGGGTATGGCCGTAATAGCCTTTCAACGAATTCATCGGAACGTCGGACAGTCCTGCGGCGGCAATGGCTACGGACTCCATCTGGTCGTTGTACATGGTGGCAGTGCCATGGGCATTGAGGGCTGACAAGGTCTGAAGGTCGACACCTTCCGTGACATAGCGGATGGCACTGGCACATCCCTCTCCCTTTGGTGAAGGACTGCTGATGTGGTAGGCATCGTTACGAATGCCTCCGCGGACTATTTGCCACCCTTCGACCTTCGACCTTTGACCTTCGACCTTTGCCCTTTGACCTAACACCATTGTTGCGGCAGCCTCGCCAAGATTCAAACCGATTCGCTCAATATCAAATGGACGACAGGCTTCTGGCGACATGGCTTTCAACGACTGGAAGCCAGATACGACGAAATGACTAATGACATCACAGCCTACAACAATCGCAGTGTCATAGCTGCCACAGTCCAACAGACGCTGGGCGGTAACGAGGGCAGCCACACCAGAGATACAGGCGTTGCAGACCACGAGGGGTGGGGTAGTGATGCCTAATAATGACGCAATACGCTTGGCAGATTCTGCGGGTTGAAGGGTGGCGTAATCACTAGCGGAGAGGTAATCGATGTTGGCTTTTGTGGTACTGACAACGAGCAGGGTGCGAGGGCTTGCGACATCGATGGCACAGTGGCTCATGGCTTCTGTTACACTGTGGTAACATAGCGATTCAAACCACGTCAAACCATTAACCATCAGCTTTTCACGCTGTTCGTCACTGAATCGCGAAGCAACATAGTCATCTTCACTCCTGCCCGAATAGCTGGCATAAGATGTCAGCGCAGAACGACCCGCCCGCAGAGCTTCATAATTCTCTGCAGTGGTCGCACCAAGCGGCGACAGGATGTTGTCAGCTATGCAATACACCATACAATAGATTCTTCACTCTTCACTCTCAAACACGTTCCAGCGCTGTTGCCATTCCTCATAGAACTTGGGACTGTAGAGCACCAGTTGGTAGTTCAGGTCCATGAATACCTGTACGCTATGTGCGGTGGCTATGAGGCTCTCGTCGGCCGTATCGTGGATTTCATAGTCGAACACCACCTTTGCGGCCACCGTGGGGCGATAGATAATGTCGATACGTGGGCGCATGCCATAGAGGATGGGCTTCTTCCACTGGATGTTCATCTCCACCATTGGGGCGTAGTAGCCATGACGGACATACCCCATGTAGGTAAGGTCGTATTGCTCGCCAAACAATTCGCGGGCGTCCTCAAAGTAGAGCATGTAGGAGCCGTGCCAGACGACGTTCATGGAGTCGACTTCGGAGAAACGGATATCGAGGAGTTTTGATGCTTTTAGTTCCATGTTTTCCAATATTCAAAGTAATTGTACCATTGTGTAGGATACATTGTGAGGATACGTTCCAATTCTGCGGCATATCCTTGAGCCAACTGACTGATTTGCTGTCGGCGTGGAGACTGCTTGTCGTAGTCAAGCGGCGTTACGTATATTTTATAGCTGTTCGTAGCGGTTTTCATCACATTGACTGTAAGCACGTTAAGCCCTCTCATGGTGGCCACGCTAAATGGTCCCAATGGCAATCTTATTTCCGCACCCAGCAACTTCATAGTAACTGATTTCTGAGAACCGAATATCCTGTCGGCAGGCATACTGATGATCTCGCCCTGCTGGATGGCCTGGTCGAGGAGAAACAGATGGCTCATGTCGTCGCTGACAGGAATCATGCGGATGTTCTTGTCGGCAAACATCTCCGTACGATGCTCCATCACAGTCTGTTTCTCGCCAGAGAATACCAGCGCGTTCAGGCGCTTGCGGTCGGACACAAGGGTGTAGCCTGCCATTTCGTAGTTGCCGATGTGGGAACTCAGCTGGACGAAAGCCTCAGGACGCTCAGCCAGACGCTGGAAATGTTCGAGACCTTCGACGGTCACCTCGAAACGGTGGCCTGCATACATGGCGAAACGGTCGATGACGACCTGTGCGAACATGCAATGGTTCTGATACGTTTTTAGGAACGCCCTTATCGGACCGTAACCCCACCGTTGACGGAAATAATGATAGATGGGCTTAAAGCCGTCACGTAGCAGACAGGGAGGAATGACAAATATATAAGTGAAGATATAGACAATCCGAATGTCTATACCTTTCAACAGTTTGATAAGCCAACGATGCATCAAACTATTGCCGTATGTCGTGCCTTCCCACTGCTTCTCTGTACTCACCGCTTACCTCTTAATTGACTTTACTCTCAATGTAATCGCAGAACTGGCTCAGCGTGGCGACGCCCTGCATCTCCTCGGGCTTGATCTTAAAGCCGAAGTTGCGTTCTACGATAACCACAATGTCTACGAAGTCGAGACTGTCGATACCCATGTCGTCTTTCAGACTGGCATCGGGGAAAATCTTTTCCTCATCAATCTCCAACTCGTCAACGAGGAATGCTCTTACTTTTTCTTCAATTTCTTGTCGTGTCATATTTACTAATGTTTAATGTTCAATGTTCAATGGTCAATTGTCTCACAGACAATGATACTGTGTCCCAGCCCCAGATGGTCGTGAATGGTCTCGACGGACAAACCGGCTTGCTGGATACAGGATTGCATATCTTCCGTATGATACATTTTTGAATTACCGTTGGCCATAGCCGTGAAATAGAGGCTGGTCATGGTGAGACAGAAGGCGGCAGTCTCGAAACGCTGACGGTCCCACAGGGTCTCCATGATGTAGAGGCGGGTGTGGGGTGCCATGGCGGCTTTCGCTCTCTGTAGGATGCTGACGATTTCGTCCATGCTGAAACAATCGAGGAACTGACTCATCCAAATGGCGTCTGGACCGTCCTGACAACGAGGAAATGACGCATCGGGGTCGAGCAGGTCGATGCCATATCCGTGAATACGCTCTGCACCCTCTTTGCCTTTGATGTTCTCTTGCATCATGGCAATCTGTTGAGGCAGGTCGAGAATGGTGACGTCTGCTTCTTTACTGTAACCAACGCATTGTAGGGCCCATTTGCCAGTGTTGCCACCGACATCGTAGAGCGTGCGGACATGATGGTCGTCAAAAATGATTTTCAGTGCCTCAGGAAATGACGTATCGCTATAGAAATGGTCGAACCCAAACCAACTTTTCTGCACTTGCTGTGGCAATTGGGAGAGGCCTTCGTAAATCGTTGGCCACGGGCCGAAATGCTTCAATCCCTCTGGCTTACCATTACGCAACGATTCCTCAAGATGAAACCAACCCTCGTAGTTGACGTCGTGGACGAAATCGATGTTTACACGTGTGGCCGTGTCGGTGGCCAGAAACCAGCCGGTCTTTGTCAGCGTATAGCGGTCTATGGCAGGGTCGACGAGGATGATCCCGATGGTGAGCGAGGCTTCTAGCAGACACTTGATGGCATAATCGGAATATCCTGTCTTCGCGCAAATGTCTTCGCGTGTAAGCCCGTCCTTGGAGTCGCGTATCATATCAAGGATGCCCCACGTCAGCATGATGCGTGCGGTTTGGAATACGGCAGGACCCCAGGCGATGAACTCCGCCATCCGTTGCGCGTCGAGTGCCGACAGCGACTCTTTGCTATACCTCTTTTCTAAAGCCGGAAACAGTTTCATATCTCAACGTTCAATGTTCAACGTTCAATGTTCAATGTCCTAATCACCAGCGCACTATTGGTGCCGCCGAATCCGAACGAATTGCTGAGCACCGTGTTTACCTCCGTATCAACGGTCTTGGTGGTGAGGTTCAACTTCTCAAAAGTTATTCTGCATCATGATGATGCTATAGACAATCTCGCTGGCTCCAGCCATCCAACACTCATGGCCAGTCATCGATTTCGTTGAACTGATGAGGGCGCGACGGCCACGAAACATCCTGTCAAGGGCGATAGCCTCATACATGTCGCCCTGAACCGTCGATGTCGCATGGGCATTGATATAGTCGATGTCGTCGGGTGTCATGCCGGCATCGTTGAGGGCGCGCGTCATGGCGATTACACTACCGTTGTCGCTGGGTTCTGATATACCACCACCATTGCTCGAGAAACCATAGCCCACGACTTCTGCCAAGATGGTAGCACCACGGGCTACTGCATGGTCGTAGTCTTCGAGCACAAGTGCTGCTGCTCCGCCACTTGGTATCAAGCCGTCGCGGTCTTTATCGAACGGACGGCTGGCTTTTGTCGGTTCGTCCATCCTGATGGAAAAAGCATTCAGCGCGTCGAATGATGCCATAGAGTAATAGTTGGTTTCCTGGGCACCACCGCAAAGCACCATGTCCTGCAGTCCCTGGCAGATGAGCATATAGCCCAGTCCGATGGAGTGACTGCCACTGGCGCAGGCCGCGCTGACGGTAAAGTTAATGCCGCGAAGGTGGAAGATGGTGCTGAGGTTCATGTTCACCGTCGAGTTCATCGACTGGAAGATGAGACCGTAGCCCAGCATAGCGGAGTCGTGCTTCTCGTCCATGATTTTCGACGACTCGATGACGGGTTTCGCGGAGGAGTCGTTGCCGAAGATGCAACCCACCTCGTTCTCGCGGAGATAGTCATCGCTGACGTGAGCCTGTTCGAAGGCTTGACGACTGGCCATATAGGCATATTGAGCCTCTTCCGACATGCCGGCACGGGTATGGCGGTCCACCATCTGCTTCGTAATGACGGGTGTCTCGACGATGCCCGTAAGCCCTGAGCGGTAACCGTATTCGAGTCGTTCGGACTTGAGTCCAATGCCCGATTTGCCTTCGTAGAGTGACTGTCGGACGGTTTCAATGTCAGTTCCAAGGCAGGACCAGATGCCCATGCCTGTAATAACAACACGTCTCATCAGGTATGCAGGCCGCCGTTAATGTTAATCACCTCACCTGTGATGTACGATGCGTCGTCGGAGGCAAGGAATGCAACAAGTGCAGCCACTTCGTCGGGCTTGCCAAAACGACCCACGGGAATCAGCTTCTTCAGGTCGTCAACAGGCAGGTCCTTAGTCATGTCCGACTCAATGAAGCCGGGGGCAATGGCGTTGACGGTGATGTTACGTTGTGCAACTTCCTGTGCCAGGGCCTTCGTCGCACCAATCAAGGCGGCTTTGGCGGCACTGTAGTTGGTTTGACCAGGCAGTCCCTTGACACCTGACAACGAGGCGATGTTGATGATGCGGCCACCGCGCTTGCGTGGCATCATGTGACGCAGGATGCAGCGCGTGATATAGAAAAAGCCGTCGAGCGTGGTGTCAATCACCTGGTGCCACTCGTCGTCAGACATCATAAACATGACGTTGTCGCGACGGATACCGGCATTGTTGACCAATATCGAGATGTAGTCGTCGGGATGCGACGCCTCCCAGTCCTGAATGGCTTTTTCCACCTCCGACTGATTCGAAACATTGAAAGGCAACAGTTCTGCCTTGCCACCAGCCTCTTCGATAAGGGCCTTCGATGATGATGGGCATACCAAAAGAGGCCAATCTCAAACAGATTGCCTTTCCAATGCCTCTTGACCCACCTGTGACTAAAATGTATTTCATTACTTATAAGAATATATTAATGTTAAAAACAATTGCAAAGGTAATCATTTTCATTGGAAAAGGAGTCTAAAACATTCAAAATAAATATGGTGGTAACCCGTTTTTTGTTTTTTTTATGATTTCTTGCTAAAAAAACGCCCAAAAGTTTGGTGGTTCCACAGAAAATGCCTACCTTTGCACCCGCAAAACGGTAAACTGATCGTTTCCAAGGTAACATGGTGCCCGTAGTTCAGTTGGTTAGAGCGTCAGATTGTGGTTCTGAATGTCGTGGGTTCGAGTCCCACCGGGCACCCAAGGTAGAAAATTCGGGAATCTCCAGTAAATAAAGGGAGTTCCCGATTTTTTATGCCCCGAAATTTAGTTTCCATTTTTGGAAATGACAGCCAAATTTGGAAAAAAAATAGCCGCAAAATAGCCGCAAAATAGCCGCAAAATCTGAAAATAGCCGCAAAATAGCCGCAAAAATTTCGGAGGACATGTAAAGAAATCGAAAATTTCGAAATACTTACAAAATGACGCAGTAAGATTTCGATTGACGCAAGAGAGGTGATGCAGCGGCATCGAGATTGAAATGACGCAAGGATCGTTCCAGAATTAACAATTTAAAAAGTTAAAATTATGGCAACGATTGCAATTGAGTTTGGGAAGTTAACTTCCAAGAAGACAAGAGAGGTTTACTTGTTAGTTAGACAGGGTAAATCAAGACGTAGAGTCAAGACCGGCGTAAAACTGACCGAGTCTGAGTATTCTGAAAAGACGGGCAAAATAAAGTCCGTATCCAAAGCCAGGACTATTGAAAAGCTCAAAGGTGAGCTTGAAGAGAATCTGGAGGCTGTAGAACAAAACGCTAAGAGCATTGGCCCAAGTGATGGTGAATACGTCACTAAGCAAATCATCAAGAAGCAGGAGGTCAAGACGATGGACTTCTTTAGCTTTACTGAAGGCTGGCTGGCTCGTACAAACATCAAGAGCGTGAAGAACTACAAGTGTATGCTAAACACACTTGCCAAGTTCAATGGCAGCCGTAAACTCCCTTTTAATGAGATCGACGTTAGCTTTCTCAAAAGATTTGAGAGCCATCTTGAGGAACGTCCAAGAGCCAAGACCATGTATCTTGGACTCATTCGTCACCTCTTTCGCGAGGCAATGATTGAGTTCAATACCGACGATGAGACAATTATAAAGTCAGACCCATTCCGCCGCTATAAAGCCCCTAAGCAAGTTATGAAGAAGGGCGTAAGAGCACTGAGTCTGGAGGATTTCATGAAGATTGTGAACTACCAGCCTCATGGCGCTGGCCGTGCCCTCTTGGCACATGACTGCTTCATACTGTCGTTTTGCCTGATGGGTATAAACTCCGTTGACCTTTACAACGTGAAGAAACTGGAGCATGGTATCTTGAAATACAACCGCACCAAGACCAAAGACCGCCGTAGCGATGATGCTTACATCGAAGTTCGAATTCATCCATTCATCAAAAAGTTGATGGCTAAATGGAAGGGCACAGGTGGTTATGTATTCAATTTCCGCAAACGCTTCAAACATCCGGAGGATTTCAACCGCTCTCTCAATGTCGGCTTGAAAACAATTGGCGATGAACTACACATGCCTGGTTTGCAATTCTATCAGGCCCGTCACACTTTCGCCACCCTATCCCGTAACATGATGAAGTTCAGCAAGAGCGATGTTGACGAAGCCCTCAACCATGTGGGCAGCTACGATATTGCCGATGTCTATATCACCAAGGATTTCTCTATCATCAACGAGAACAACTTTAAGCTCATTGACAAGGTGTTTAACTTGGAGCCTACTCCGATGGATTCAAAGGCGATAGCCATTCCTCGCAAATGCAACTGATTCAGCCACAGAAGATTACCATTTCCTCACACCAAGTTTTAAAGTGTGGGGATTTGGTTTTAATCTGTGGGATATGCCGCATCTGTATCAGTTTCAAAGTGTGGGGATTTGGTTTTAAAGTGTGGGGATTTACGGTTGTAAAACGCTGTTATCCACTGCAATTTCGCCAATCCGATAGAGCAGAATAATAGTCCATGCAATTAACAGGCATACCTCTGGACGAGGTTTTTGCTTTCCAAGAATTAATAAAACAAGAGTTTTGTTGTGAATTTTTACTTTCCGCTGCCTCGCGCACGCCCGAAAAGTAAGTTTTAAACTGTGGGGATTCGCGCCCGCGTACAGGTTTTAAAGCGTGGGGATTCTCATACCTTTGGTATGACCCTAAAACGGAAGTAGCCCGCCAGGCAATCATGCCAGACGAGCCGCTAACTTATTGACTTTCAGTTAAATTATTTCTTTACGGATGACTTTTCAAGAGCCTTCTCGGCCTTTTTTACCTCACCTTTGATGGCCTGGATTACCCAGCCGATGCCCATTTCTGTGCCATTCGGCTTCCGTCTTCGGCCCTGAATGTCGGCCAACGTCCCCAGCACGTCAGGCAACAGATTTACCGCCTGAATCAGCAAATCCTTGTGCGGACTCAGACTTTTCTTGTCAAAGCCCATCTGCTGCTTCATGTAGTTGATGACCTGTGGCGAAATAAAACCTATCGAAACCTTTGCCGTCAGATGCACCCTCTCCAATTCCTGGTCTCTGAACTTTGCCTGATAGACGGGTCTCAACTCGAACCCCACCACTGGACTCTTGCTGTTGTTCTGATTCTCACGCAATTTCTCGTAGGTGAACGTATAGGGACACGTCTCGTCGAGCATCCGCTTCACAGGTCTCAGCACTCGCTCCTCCAGATGGTCGATGCGGTCTCTGCCATCCTTGCGGTACTTGTCCTGCGGTATTCCCAACCAGCTCTTCAGTTCCGCAATGCTCAGTTTAAACGGCTTCTCCTGTCCACTCATAATCATGTAGAACTGCAGAGCCGAGGATGTCGGCAGTGCCAGAGCCTTGTTCAGTTCAAACCGCTTGAAACCTTGCGAGAAGTCTGAGAGCACATCCCATATACGGTTATCCACCTCCACCGTAATCATCCCCGACCGATACACATACGTCGCATTGTTGATGAATCCGCACACCGTATATCGGTTCTCGTCCTTGTACTCAAACGACCGGCTACGCAGCGCATACAGGGCTTTCTCAATGTCGTGATGCTTCATCTTCGTGTTGAACAGCACGTCTGAGACAGGCATGGTGATGGTCACGTTGAACAGTCCCAAGTCAATCTTGTGCAAGTGATCTTTCAGTTTAATGCCCTTCAGATTGTTCGAGGCATACTCAATGATGCGCAGCACCACCCTCTGCTCCAGAATGCTCATTTCCTTCTGCCGCGCCCAGGTATAGACAAACGAGGTCACAATGTCCTTGTTCTTCGTCGGAATATTCGTCAGTTCCTTTCTGCTCATGCCTCGTCCTCCACGCCAAACACCTCACTGGCATTGCCACGCTTGGCCTTCTTCACCCTTACTTCGCCATTTTTCGACTCATAGCTTGCGATGGCCATGTTCAGCCCTACAGCGAAAATGTCCTTCAGAGCGATTCCCTCACGATCTGCGATAGCCCTCACCTTAGCCATCTGGCTCGTTTCAATCAGCGTACACACATGCTCCATCTGCTTCTTTTCCTTGGAGCCAGTTCTCGTCCTGCGTCCAGTTTCCACCTCCGGCTCACTCGTCAGGTTATTCAGGAGGTCACTCATATCAAACTCTTTCTTCATCTTGTTCTTGGATTTAGTGGTTCATACTCTCAATCAGTTCCTCAGTAAATGCCAGATAGTCCTGTGCACCATTGCTCTTTGGCGAATACGTCACGATGTCCTGAGCCTCGTAAGGTGCTTCTGCCAGACTCACATTCTTGCGAATCTTAGTCTGATACACAGTCTTGCCCAGTGAGTCACGCAATTGCTTTTCTACCCCCTTACCCAGCTTCGTTGATTCCCATCTCGTTATCAGAATGCCTGAGACGTGAGCATTGGGATTAAGCCGACGACGCACCATCACAATGAAGTTGTTGATCATGGCCAGTCCTTTGAACGGAAGCACTTCGGCCACCAATGGGATGATGATGTCTGTACTTGCAGTAAAGGCATTCAGTGTCAGAAGGCCCAATGATGGAGGACAATCTATCAAGATATACTCAAACTTGCCAGATACTTTCTCCAGTAACTCTGCCAACAGTCGTTCCCTGGCCATAGCTGAAGCCAGTTCCAAGTCTGCCATCGCTAACTGAAGCGTAGCAGGAACCAAGAATAGATTTTCACTTAACGGAATAATCGGCATTTCACTTTTACCCAACAATGCCGAATAGATGGAAGTGTCAGGCTCTCCCTTCATCAGACTACTGGTTAGGTTCGACTGGGCATCCAGATCAACCAGTAACACACTATGTCCCTTCGATGCGAGAATAGAGCCTACACTCGCAACAGTTGTTGTTTTACCAACGCCTCCCTTGTGGTTGGCAACCGAAATAATCTTAGTTTTCATACTTTAAATATTTGAATACTTATTACTTTATTACTGTATTTGCGTATTTTGATATGCAAAGTTATAGAAATATTTGAAATATTGCACAATATTTCTAATATAATTAAGATTATTTAAACCTTAAATCTAATTATTCAAATACACTCGTTGCAAGACAACACATATGCGCGTGTACATATAATATATAGTATATAAAGCAAAAACGCCCCAATATAAACGTATTTCCATATTGAGACATATTTGTATTGATGTATTATCGTATTACTATATTTCTATATTTTCATATTGTTGTATTACAGCAAAACCGCACCATCCTCACAGATAATGCGGTGACATTGTGGCATTTAGATATAGTATCTAAATCTGATAAGGTTTCAAAGTCCGGCCAAACTTAATTGCACGAACCTCTTGGAGTTAGGATACGCCTATACTCATAAAGTCTCACGACTTGGTTTTATTTTTATGCTTCTTAGTAATTATTGTAACCTCTTTGGGGTTAGCACCCTCTTCCATCAAGGCTGCATGAAGCACCTTCCTCTTGTGGTCTTGGCTCCAGTCCAACATCCTTCGAATAGAGCGTGACCGTTCCATCCTCCAGCACATAACATGGGATTCCCAGGTCATCCACTGCCTTTGCTTCATCAAAAGCAGGGTGGCTGTCACGGAGCTTGATAAACTGCTTCAAGTTCCTGACGTGTTTGCCAATGTCAATCACTTCGAAATTCGGGTTCCCCTCCACCTGCTTTTCTACATATTCACAGTCTGGACAGGTTTGCATTACATACATCTTTATCATAGTCGCGATATTTTTTTCAGCCACAAATATACGATAATAAACCCGATATTCGTCAAGATACGTCAAAAATCCTCGATTCTTTTATCTATTTTTAGGTAAAACAGGCAGAAATCCCATCGGAAATGAGTACTTTTGCAGTATCAATGTACAAATGAAGATCAATTATGAAACAAGAATATGCAAGGGTATCAGTAGAAATGCCCGAAAACAAAGATAAGAAATCATTAAGTCAGGAACTGACCTACGAGATTGAGAACAACGACATCAATGATGAGTTTACGGTAAAGTTCTGATGATGGAAAAGAAAAGCGACACCTACCAGATTGCCACCGACATCCAATGGGAAGATGCCGGTGAGGGCATTGTCCGTCAAATAATGGGCTACGATGAACACCTGATGATGGTGAAAGTGAAGTTCGAGCAAGGAGCCATCGGCACCCTCCATCAGCACCCTCACACCCAGAGTACCTACGTAGCCAGTGGATGCTTTGAGGTGACTATTGGCGAGGAGAAGAAGGTTCTCAGAGCTGGCGATGGCTATTATGTGGCTCCCAATCTGCCGCATGGTTGCGTCTGCCATGAAGCTGGTATTCTCATCGATACCTTCACTCCTATGCGCGAAGATTTTCTGAAATAAACGATTTAAACATCAGAACGCTTCTGGATGAACGATTCCATTTTCATCCTCGTCGCGATTAATGACTAATTGCCAATAGCTTATTTTGCTGTCGTTTTCTTCAGAGGTGTCGCCTCCTGATTTGGGAAAGCCACTAACATTACTGTGTTCAACACTTTCCCATCGCCAGAACTTGTCATCGTAAGTCGCCCGCCAGCCATATCCAACGCTGTCCCAATTGTCATAAAGGATGAATGGCCCCATACAACGGCTACGATCTGGGTTATTGTTGGCTTCATAGTCATCATCGGCAAATGCCTTCAGTTCGTTTGTCTTATCAGCAAGATAGGTATAATCCTCTGGCATCTGACCAAGGGCGCATGGAATGATTCTACCAGCCAGCACATCGTCAGCCAGCTTTTTCGTAAGGAATTCCTCCGCATCAACTGCGGCCAAGAGCAACTCTTGCCCATGCCAAGACAGGCTCGCTCCGGCTTTTATGACTGCATCAAAGGCAAGATCGGCTTCACGAAGAATCACTACCGAAGAATAGCGTTTCTCGTCTTCTTCTGCCTTCAAGACTTCCTTTCCCTTCTCAGCATTCTTGGTGACTTGCTCTATTCTCTCCTTATCCTCTCCCAACTGCTCTGTCAGATGTTTCAAGGCATCATCTATTGCCGTATCGAAGAAATAAGCCTTATACTCTTCCTCTATCTTCAGATTATGGTAATTCAAGTTATCCGAAGGAATACAGCCTGTCCGTTGCCATTTACCGCCGTCCATCTTCAGCACTTCCAGTCGTTTGTGGTTCATACGGCAGAAAGTATAAGCAGCATCGAAATTCTCAAAGCCGACATACGCGGTTTTCACCTCACCAGTCCCGTAATAATGGTCTTCAAACTCTATCTGCTGGAGGTTTAGAGCCTGCACATCCTCCTCGAAAGTCGTTGCCTTGGCAGGAGCAAACACCTTTGGCTTGTCCTTCTCACTCTCGCGGAGTTTCTTACGAATCTCGCTGGATATGTGGTTGATTTCATTAACAACAGAACAGCCTTTAAGAAAGAATTTCTTCGCCTTATCGTAATAAGTCAGGGCTTCTTCGTAACGTTCCAGTCCGTAATAGGCCGAGGCAAGATAGAAATTGAAGTACGCCGTGATGAAAGCACCTTTCTTATTCGTATGCTGTTCGTCATCTTCCAGATTCTCTTTGATCAGAGGTTGCAATTCCTCCAACACCTCACTGACGAGCTTATATTTCTTGTCCAAAAGCAGTGGATGGCACGACTGTATGGGATAGTAGATCGTCATTATATGTTTGGTGTAGTCAAACTTATAATCCTCCACACCACTTTCTTCACGAATCTTGCGGATTTGTTTGATAGCACTCTTAAACCGCGTCTTATACGGTTTTTGGTTTTTATGTTTGTCTGTCGTGGTAACAGTCTCAGGCTTTCCGTCATCAATCGTCAGTGCATCTTTCGTGATGGCGTAACCGTTCATCTTATCCAGGGCAGCCATTCCAAGCAGAGTTGTGCCGCCATATCGGTCACCGATGGAGGCATTTATATCTTTCAGCTTGACTTTGCCAAGCGTCAGACTGCGAATGTTGACATCTTTCTGCTCAGCGGAATATAAACCACCATAATAACTTGTGCTGGTTCCTTTGACATCAGACTCAGTCAAATTGCCTTTCAGGAAGAGTATGTCACCCACCTCCTTGGCAAGAAGCGTACCCGAACAGCCTGTGTCCAAAAGAAACTCGATATTGAGTGAGCCATTAATCTTGCCGAAGAGAAACAAGGCATTTCCTCTTCGGATTAAGGGAATTTGCTTCATATACTAAATCCCCATGGCTTTAACAAGTTTGTCAATATTACCGCCAAGCTCATTGGCCAAATCAGCCAATTGTACATTATATGGATCCTGTTTCTTATTCTTCATAACAATCTTTTTTCAAAAACGGATGCAAAGATACTAAAAATAAGCCATAATTAATGCTGAACCGAAAAATAATTAAGGTTATTTGTACCCTTTCCGCATCATCTTCCGGTCATACCGTTCACGGTTGGCCTTGAAGTGGCAAAGTGGTGTTCAGGGAGGGTGTGTACTAGGAGCTTCATTTTTTGAAAAGTGTAGTTTTTGACTATCGGAAATCATTGAAAAGTGTAGTTTTTGTCCCCGAAAAGTTATTGAAAAGTGTAGTTTTTGACCACAAAAAGTTATTGAAAAGTGTAGTTTTGCCGATACAAAACATCGGTTAATATCTTGTAAAGCTCTGAAATACAGACAGATATAAAAAAAGACCGACAGCTCTCGTTGTCTGTCAGTCCTCTCGTCGTGTTAAGCCGTTAGGCTTCGTTTGTCAGAATGTGATTGGGCCGTGGCCCATGCAACTGGTAGTACCCAGTGCCGTCAGGGCTGCTGTGAGGATGCTCACAATCACCTGAATGACGGTCTTCCAAGTTTCCTTTTTCATAGCATCAGATATTAAGGTGAATACTTGCTGAGTTCGAGGGGGAGGGCGATTTGGCTCCCCCTCTTATCTCAGCCATTGCCTAGTCCTGGTCCATGAAGTCCATCTCGTCAGTTTCGGAGTTGATCTCCAGAACTGTGCCCTTTGTAGGCATCTGGAACGAACCAGTGTAGGTTCCGTCGTTCTCGGTCAGCGTGATGCGAACGCCGTTGACCTTGACAATAGGCTCCAATTCGCTTGCTGACACGACGCTGACGTTCACGTTAGAGCCGGAGTGCACGTTGTCGTTGCTGTTGATCTCCTGCTCGCTGTCGTCCGTCACGGTCGAGGTTCCGTTGCCATACTTGTAGATCACCAGTCGGTAGTCACCCTCGGTGCCGCTCTCCGAGCCGCTGTTGCCGCCCGTGTTGCCGCTCTGGCTACCACTGTTGCCTCCAGTGTTCGAGCCGCTACCACTGTTGCCGCCCTGGTTCTGCGAACCGCTGTTCTGTGAACCACCGTTGTCAGGCGTTACGGTGCCAGTGCCACCGCCGTTGGAGCCACCACCTTGGTTCTGTGAACCGCCGTTCTCCGTTGAGCCGTTACCCGTAGTGCCGTTGTCCTCGTCGCTCTTCACGAGGCTCTCCACGTTGATGAACTCGGCCTGCTTCAGGAACTCTCGCGAGCTGATGTTCTGCTCCTGTTCCTGCTCAGGCAGGAAGCGGATGTGCAGACCCTTGATGTCCTTGTTCACGCTGAACTTGTCCTTGGTCAGCGCGCCACCCTTCGCGCACTCGATAGTAGTGTAGAACGTGCCGAGACCTTCAATCTTCACCTTCTTCGAGTTGAGCAGCATCTCCAGCAGACAGCTGCGGAACTTCTCCAGCACGCCGTACACGACGTCGGGTGTGTAGATACTTCCGTGCTCGCTGATGTGGTTTGCCAGCTTGCGGGTGTTCAAACTCTCCAGATTCTTCACGCGAGCGTAGAACTTGCCGTAGGCGGCAGTGTGCTCGTTCTTGTTCTGGTACACTTCATAAATAATCTTCGCCATAATCTTGTGTTTTTCTTTATGGTATTATCCTGCTTGGCCAGCTACATCGGGTGGCCGAATCCCGCGTGTTTTTCAGATCTGATTGCGAGTGCAAAGTTATACAAAATATCAATGCAAAACAATAGTTTCCCCCAATTATTTTTGAGAAATTTGCCACGTTAACACTTGGCGAAACTGCTCCCGTTCGGCAGACACTAAGCAAGCTTAGTCTGCTCTCACTTACTCGCAGCTTTATATTATTAACATTTGCTCTTTTTGAAGAAAGAATCCTTCTGGATTTATCAAAAATCTTTACTAATTCAGCGATGGTGTATCTAAGTGATGCTGAAAGATATTAAACAACATTTCTAGCTCGATTTTGCCAATATCTTTTCGAGGCTGCGCGCTGGCGGCGAGAATAGTTCAATCCCGCTCGAAGAATAGTTCAATCTATGAGATTGCACCGTTCTTGATCCAAGCGACCAGTGCGCCTGTTACTCACCTCCCCAACCGGCCGATTGCCGTTTTCCCGTTTTCCCGTTTCGTCAACCGTTCTGCCGATGCGAAAAATTTTACCATATTTCATATTACTATAATATATAATTATAATTATATATTATAGTAAAAGTTATCTCCAAAGAATTCCATCAATTCACAACCCCATCACGAAACGGGAAAACGGCACAACGTGAAAACGCCAAAATCCTAGTATCGGCTCAAAAATAATTCCACGAAATGTAATTTTTAGCTCAGAATGAGCCGATAATCCAAAAATTATCCGTATCTTTGCACCGATTAAAGAATGTAAAGATATGGATATATCAAGAGACATCTTGCAGTTTCTGCATTATCATCCGCTGTCATCGCGCGATGAGATAGCCCGTGGCACGGCTTTCGAGGGGAGTGATGCCACCATGAAGCGTCTGCTTGCGGCGGCTGTGGCCAAGGGCGATGTGGTGGTGGAAGGTAAGGCGCGTGCCACAAGGTACAGACTATCGGATCAGGCTCACCTGCTGATGCCGCTGAATCTGGACACCTACTTCGCGCAGGATGTTGATGAGCGCGAGGTGCAGACTTCGTTCAATTTCGACTTGATACGCCAGCAGTTGCCAGCCGTGCACTTGTTTACCGACGAAGAGATGGAACGTCTGGATGCGCTACAGGCGGAATTTCGCCAGCACGTGAGCGAGATGACGGAGAATGAGTATCGCAAGGAGATGGAGCGGCTGGGCATCGACCTGAGCTGGAAATCGTCGCAGATAGAGGGTAACACCTATTCGCTGCTGGAGACGGAGCGACTGCTGCGCGAGAGCAAGACGGCCGACGGCAAGACGAAAGAGGAGGCGGTGATGCTGCTGAACCATAAGGATGCGCTACGATTTGTGTTGGATAATCCTGACTATCTGCAGCAGTTGACGGTGAGCCATATTGAGGATATTCACCAGCTGCTGACCAAGGAGCTTTCGGTGGACAGGGGTATTCGCCATCGCCGTGTGGGCATCACAGGCACCAACTATCATCCGCTGGACAATGAGTTTCAGATTCGCGAGGCCTTGCATGATACCTGCGACCTGATAAACAGCCGTGAGAACGTATTCGAGAAGGCGCTGCTCGCGCTGGTGCTCCTGTCGTATATCCAGGCTTTATCTGACGGCAACAAACGCACGGCCCGCATCACCAGCAACGCCATTCTGATAGCCAACGGCTACTGTCCGCTGAGTTTCCGTTCTGTTGACTCCATCGACTACAAGAAGGCAATGC
>CADCDY010000048.1 GCA_902800245.1 uncultured Prevotellaceae bacterium | reverse complement strand
AAGAATGTTGACCGCTTCTCGTTCTTGATGAGATAATTACGGTTAATGGTTAAAGTTCTTTGACCGTAGATGAGAAACCTGCTGGAGTTTCTGAGAAACCATTTCCACTGGTTTCTGTTCGTATTGCTCGAGGCGTTGTGTGCCGTACTGCTGTTTCAGTATAACAACTATCAGAACAGCGTATGGTTTACGTCTGCCAATTGGGTTGCGGGCAAAGTGTACGAATGGACATCGTGGATGGAATCGTTCTTCTCGATGACTAAAGTCAATGAGGACTTGACGCTTCGAAATTTCTATCTGGAGCGTCAGGTCACTCAGTTGCGCCGTCTTTATGCGGAGGCAACCACCGAGACGGACGTCAAAGAACAGCAGGAACTGGAGAAACTGCAGCAGTACAAACTGATACCTGCCAAGGTGGTAACCAACGAACTGCATCTGGCAAACAACCTGATAACCATCGATAAAGGTGAGAAGGATGGTGTCGAGGTCGGTATGGGTGTAGCTTGCGGAAAAGGTGTCGTCGGTGTGGTTTACTTAACCAATGCCCATTACAGCATTGTTATTCCCGTGTTGAACATGAAATCGTCGCGCATTAGCTGTGCCATCCGCAACAGAGGCTATTTCGGTGTGTTACGATGGGACGGTAGGGACGCAGGAATTGCTTATGTGGAGGATATTCCTCGTCACGCTCGATTCAACAAGGGTGACTGGGTGGAGACGAACGGTTTCTCGACCATTTTCCCACCAGGCATACTCGTAGGTCAAATAAAGCAGGTGTACAACTCACGCGACGGACTATCGTATCGTCTGCAGGTGCGCTTGTCGACAGATTTCGGTAATTTGCGTGATGTAGTGGTCATCAGCGATAAGACAATTGCTGAACGGATGCGACTGATGCAAGCTGCAAGGGACTCGCTGAAACTAAATGTGTCGGAGTGATATAAGATGTAAGAGGTAAAGTTTATGACGGCAGATTTATTGAAACGTGGATTGGTATTTGTCCTTTTCGTACTGGCACAGGCTATTGTGTTGGGACGTATCCATCTATTCCACTGTGCCACACCGCTGCTCTACATCTATTTCGTGCTTGGCTTCGAGCAGAACCAACCCAAGTGGGCCATTCTGCTGTGGAGTTTTTTCCTCGGACTGTTTATTGACATCTTCGCAAACACACCAGGCGTAGCGGCAGCGTCACTGACATTCATTGCCACCATACAGCCATATTTCGTACAATTGTTCCTCCCGCGCGATTCGGCTGACAATCTGAAACCGTCATTAACCACACTCGGCCCCAGCAAGTATTCAATCTACATGATAACGCTGGTATTGCTCTATTGTATATTGTTCTATTCGCTCGAGTTTTTCAACTTCTTCAACTGGCTGCAATGGGCCATGTGCATCGTTGGCAGTACGGTGATAACGGTGCTGATCATCTACTCCTTTGAAATCTTCAAAAACAAACAGTAAATGAAGGATTACGGGGCGGAATACAGGCACTATGTCATTGGCGGAGTGGCCATACTCATCGTGGTGGTATACATCATCCGCCTGTTTCAGTTGCAGATATCCAGCGACGACTACAAGAAGAGTGCCGACTCGAACGCATTTCTTAAAAAGATAGAATATCCCTCGCGAGGTGTCATCACTGACCGTAACGGCAAGTTGCTGGTGTACAATCAGCCTGCCTACGACATCATGGTGGTGATGAATGAAGCCAAAGACCACCTCGACACGCTCGACTTCTGCGAGGCGCTGAACATCAGTCGCGAGGAGTTCGACCGCAGGATGGAAACCATCAAGGACCGCAACAAGAACCCCGGTTATTCGCGCTTTACCCAGCAGATATTCATGAGTCAGCTGTCGGACAAGGACTTCTCCGTCTTCCAGGAGAAGATGTTCCGTTTCCCCGGTTTCTACGTTCAGCGTCGTACTATCCGACAATATCAATACCCCTTTGCTGCCCATGTCCTAGGTGATGTGGCAGAAGTGTCTCCTGCCGATATCGAGGAGGACGACTACTATCAGGCTGGCGACTACATTGGTAAACTGGGTATTGAGCGCAGTTATGAGAAACAACTGCGAGGAGAAAAGGGTATTCAGATCCTGTTGCGCGATGCACATGGTCGCATACAAGGACGCTACCAGAACGGAAAGTTCGACCGCCGTCCTGTGGCAGGAAAGAACCTGACACTTAGTCTTGACGCCGACTTGCAAGCATTAGGCGAACGACTGATGGAAGGAAAAATCGGCTCTATCGTTGCCATAGAACCCTCGACGGGTGAAGTGCTCTGCATGGTGTCTTCACCGTCGTACGACCCGCGAATGATGGTGGGACGCCAACGTTCGAAGAGTCATCAGGAACTGCAGCGCAACGTATGGAAACCCCTCTTGAATCGTAGTATCATGGGTATGTATCCGCCGGGTTCAACGTTTAAGACCACCCAGGGACTGACCTTCATGTCTGAGGGCATTCTGCATCCTACACATACCGCCTATCCTTGCGGTCACGGCTTCAATTTCAAAGGTCTGCACGTGGGTTGTCACGGTCATGGCTCTCCCTTGCCCCTGGTGCCTGCGTTGTCAACATCGTGCAATGGTTATTTCTGCTGGGGACTCTACTACATGATAAACCAGAACATCAGCAAGTACGGCAACGTCCATGATGCCATGAACGTGTGGCGCGACTATATGGTGTCGATGGGCTTTGGCTATCCGTTGGGTATTGATTTACCAGGCGAGAAACGCGGCATGATTCCCAACGGCGACTACTATGACAACCGTTACAAGAAGTCGTGGAACGGACTGACCGTCATTTCCATCGCCATCGGACAGGGTGAGGTCACTGCCACTCCCTTGCAGATTGCTAATCTGGGTGCTACGATTGCCAATCGCGGCTGGTTCATTACCCCCCACGTCGTCAAACACGTGCAAGGTGAGAAACTCGATACCCTCTACACCCAGCACCGCCGCACCAAGGCCACTCGTGAGTCTTACGATTACGTGGTGCAAGGAATGAGAGCTTCGGCTACGGGCGGTACTTGTCACGAACTGTCTCGTTACGATTTCCAAGCATGTGGCAAGACCGGAACCGCCCAGAACCGCGGTCACGACCACTCGGTGTTCATGGGGTTCGCCCCGATGGAAAATCCGAAGATTGCCGTTGCCGTTTACGTCGAGAATGGTGGATGGGGTGCTACGTATGGTGTGCCTCTCGGCGGACTCATCATGGAACAATATATTCATGGAAAGCTGTCGGAAGCCTCACAGAAGAGAGCCACCGAATTCCAACACAGACATATATCGTATGGTACAACAAGCAGGTAAGAAGCAACAGAGTATATTGCGCAGCATCGACTGGTGGACGATAGCCATTTATATCGCCCTGCTGACCTTCGGATGGATCAGTGTCTGCGGAGCCAGTTACTCGTATGGCGAGACGGACATCTTTAGTCTCGACACACGTTCGGGTATGCAGATCGTTTGGATTGGAACGAGCATTGCGCTGGGATTCGTTATCGTGATGCTCGACGACAGGTTCTACGACACTTTTGCCTATATCATCTACGCCGCACTGCTCTTACTGCTCTTTGCCACGATATTCAATCCACATAGCATCAAGGGCTCACGCTCGTGGCTCGTACTGGGTCCACTGCGACTGCAACCTGCCGAATTTGCCAAATTCGCCACAGCACTGGCATTGGCGAAATTCATGTCGGCTTACGGCTATAGCATCCATATCTGGAAACATTTCGGAATGACGTTGCTGCTCATTCTGATGCCCATGATATGTATCGTGTTGCAGCGTGAGACAGGTTCCGCACTGGTCTATCTCGCCTTCTTCCTCATGTTCTACCGCGAGGGAATGCCGGGTTCCATCCTGTTTACGGGAGTGGCCATGGTCATCTATTTCGTAGTGGGCATCCGCTTTGCCGACGTCCACTTCGGTGAGACACCCACCAGCGTTGGCAAGTTCTCCGTCATCCTGCTCATACAGCTTTTCTCCATCGGTATGGTCTGGGTCTACTGCAACCGTCGCCTGGCATGGAAGTTACTGCTCTACTGCATTGGTGCGACGCTCGTGTCACTCATATTCCTGAAACTGTCTTTCGACATCACCTATATTCAAATGGGACTGACGGCTCTGCTCGTAGGATATTTACTGTGGGAAGGCTTAGGCACGCGCATACGTTCCTATTTCTTTATAGCATTATTTGCCTTAGGATCCCTGGGATTCTTCTATGGTGCCGACTTCATCATGCAGAACGTGATGGAGCCCCACCAGCGCTCACGTATCAACGTGCTGCTGGGATTGGATGAAGACCTGCGTGGTGCGGGATATAACGTACACCAGTCGGAGATAGCCATCGGTTCCGGAGGACTCGAGGGCAAGGGATTCCTCAATGGAACACAAACCAAATTGAAGTTCGTCCCCGAGCAGGATACTGACTTCATCTTCTGCACCGTTGGCGAAGAGGAAGGATTCCTGGGATCGGCCGGTGTGTTGGTGTTGTTCCTGGCACTAATACTGCGCCTGATTTATTTATCCGAACGGCAGCCACATTCCTTCGGACGCATCTACGGCTATTGCGTACTGTCCATCTTCCTGTTCCACGTGTTTATCAACGTCGGCATGGTGCTCGGACTGACGCCCGTCATCGGCATTCCGCTGCCGTTCTTCAGCTATGGCGGTTCCTCGCTGTGGGGATTCACCTTCCTGCTGTTTATTTTCCTGCGCCTCGATGCCAGCAGGAATCTGTTGAGGGGTTAAGGAGTCAAGAAGGCTATTTCCTGCTTAACTTCAGTCCGACATCCGCTATGCCCGGTAGTATTTCGCGTTTCATGTCGTGGCGCACGGAAACATAGATCTTATCGCCACTTTGCAACTCCATTGTGGTCATATGAAACGAATACTGATATTGGCTCACACCTTTCCCCATGACAATCCCTTGCTTATTGATGAGATCGCACACAAGCGTGTCGCGACGTTTTTCGTGCGTGGAACTAACTTCTTGGTCGACAATCAGGTTCAGAGCCATAAAAGGATATTCATTGCCGATACGCAGTCCCAAATCCTCTACGTACGGTCCCGACTCACCAACAGGACCGACGACAAACGAGAGCGTGTCGTTGCGTTCCCATCCCGACAGCGGGGTATGTTCGTAGTGATGATAGACGGTCCGCTTGTCACAGGCTGTCAGAAGCATGATAAGCAGCGCAAGGCTACTAATATATAATAAGGTATGCTTACTATTGGGCATCTTGGGGCTGCTGGGGCTTTTTCTTCTTCTTTTTCTTCTTTTTCTTGGCACGGTCGAAACGGGCAATGTTCTCCTGAGTCGCCAAGTCGATAGGACCTTGCGGTGCTTTCTTCTTGCCGTCCTCCAACAGCGACTCCGGCTTCTCGCCTTGACGGTTCATCTCCACAATCTGTTTAGCACGTTCGGCAGTAATCGTCTCCAGATTGGCGGCAATGTTCTTGTCGGTAGAGTAGGTGACAAGCCCTGCCAGGATGTCGGCCTTGAAATAATAGTAGTCTGCGTCCTGCGTCTGCAGGATGGCCTCTTTCGACGGCAGTTTGCGACTTGCCTCCACATAGTCGTCCACCTCGTAGTTCAGACAGCACTTCAACTTGGCACACATACCTGCCAGTTTCTGCGGATTCAGCGAGATGTCCTGGAAACGAGCCGATGACGTACCTACCGATACGAAGTTCTTCATCCACGTGGCACAGCAGAGCTCACGTCCACAGGGCCCCGTTCCACCAATGAGTCCGGCCTCCTGGCGCGCACCAATCTGCTTCATCTCCACACGGATATGGAACGCTGCCGCCAAGTCCTTGATGAGCTGGCGGAAGTCCACACGCTCGTCGGCAATATAATAGAAAATGGCCTTCTGACCGTCGCCCTGATATTCCACGTCGCCAATCTTCATCTTCAGCCCCAGATTTTTGGCAATCTGACGGCTCTCAATCATCGTCGCATGCTCCAGACTCTTGGCCTCTTTGAACTTATCGATGTCGGTCTGCCGCGCTATGCGATATATGCGGCGGATGTCATCGGCACTCTTCAGGTTCGCCTTCTTCAACTGCATGTGCACCAGTCGTCCCGTCAGCGTCACCACACCGATGTCGTGACCCGGGTTCGCCTCTACGGCAACGATGTCGCCCTTCTTCAGCGGCAGATTGTTCACGTTGTGGTAATAACCCTTGCGCGTGTGCTTGAACTGCACCTCCACCAAATCCGTCGTGTCGGCATTCCCTGGCACGTCGGCCAACCAGTCGTAGGTATTCAACTGACGGTCCTGTCGTCCGATGCCATGTTTACATAGCCCTCGGTCGCAACCGGTCTTTATCTCGAGATCTTTTTCCATTTTTTATCGTTATTTCGTTATTCCGTTATTCCGTGATTCTGTCACTTCTGAATCAGAAGCACAATCATTTGCAGAGCCATGTCGTAAAACACGATCTTTGCATTGGCATTTTGTCCGATGTCGCGGATGGCCTTGTTGATAAGGTCATAGATGGGCAACACGTTGGCTTCGTTGATGAACCTCGCAAAATTCTTGGCGAAATCCTCCTCGCGCTGCGTCATGTAGCAAAGGTCTTCCTGCTTGAAGTTATACATGAAGTTCTCGCGAACGAGTCGCAGGAAATAATCCAGGAACCGCTTCTGCTTCTCACGCCCCAGCGATGCCATGCGCTCCGACCACGTCTTCAGGTCCTTCACCTTACGCTGGTACGACAGGCGCATCAGCGTCTGGAACATATCCAGAAACAGCTCATTCTCCGAATCTGCACTCAGCATTTCCAGCGCCTTCAACCAACTGCCGTTTGCCATGCGACTGATGCGCTTGGCTTCGTCCTCCGTCAGTCCGCGCTTCTCCATCAGAGCCTGACGGATGTCCTCAGTGTCAATCTTCTTTACATCCACGCGCTGCACACGACTGCGGATGGTCTCCAACAGCTTCTCAGGCTCGTTACACACCATGAGGAATATCGTCTGCGAAGGCGGTTCCTCAAGCAACTTCAAGATTTTGTTCGCACATTCCTGATTCATGCGCTCGGGCAACCAAACGATGCTGACCTTATAGCCTCCCTGGCTCGACTTCAGCGACAACTTACGCACCAGTTCGTCACTCTCACCGGCGGTAATGATGGCCTGCTGGTTCTCACCGCCCATCAGCTCCAACCATTCGTTCATGGTGAAGTAGGGACCCGCCATCACCAGTTCGTGCCACTCGCGGGCAAAGTCGTCGCTCACCGGCTTGTGGTCGGCACTCATCGACGGCAGTTTGATGGTAGGGTAGGTGAAGTGCAGGTCGGGATGTTCCAACTTGCGAAGCATCGGACTCTCGACAGGTTCGCCGAACATGCTCGTCTCGCCGCCTTGCGACAGCAGCACTTTGGCAAAACCGATGGCCAGTGCCAGCTTCCCCGCACCCTGTGGTCCGGTCAGCATGATAGCATGCGGCAGACGCTCTTCATCCACCATCCGCATCAGGCGCTGTTGCACCTCTCGTTGTCCTATAACTTGCTCAAAAGCCATTTTCTGTGCAAAGATAGTGCAAACCGAGCGAAAAACCAAATAAAATTTGAGTTTTTCCGAGGTGCAGCCTATTTTCGCTGTTGAAAACAGCAAATTTAGTTAAAAAGTATGGAATTTGCAAGATAATTTCAAAGAAAAGCATTACTTTTGTAATCTGTTAACGAATAACCAATAAAAAATCAAATATGGAATACCAAAAACGTGGTAGCTCAGCCTACCTTTTCTCAATTGTTTTGGTCGCCGTACTCGGCGGACTATTGTTCGGCTACGACACAGCCGTCATCTCTGGAGCCGAAAAGGGTCTTCAGGCGTTTTTCATGGAGTCAAAGGACTTTGCCTACACCGACGGTTGGCACGGATTTACCTCTGCCAGCGCACTCATAGGCTGTATCATCGGTTCTGCCCTCTCCGGATTCCTGGCAACCAATCTGGGACGTAAGCGCTCGCTGATCATCGCCGGACTCCTCTTCTTCATCTCAGCACTGGGATCCATGGAGCCCGAGTTCCTGTTCTTCACCCACGGCGAACCCAGCTACTCGCTGCTCATCATGTTCAACATCTACCGCGTCATCGGTGGCATCGGCGTAGGTCTCGCATCAGCCATCTGCCCGATGTATATCAGCGAGATAGCACCCTCCAACATCCGAGGCATGCTCGTCTCCTGCAACCAGTTTGCCATCATCTTCGGTCAGCTGGTGGTTTATTTCGTTAACTTCTTCATCCTCGGCGACCACATCCAGCCCCTCGTAGAGGAAATGGGTAAGGGCATTGCCGCCATCAATCCCGCAGCACAGTGGACCGTTACCACCGGTTGGCGTTACATGTTCGGTTCCGAGGCTGTCCCCGCAGGACTCTTCGCACTGCTCATCTGCTTCGTGCCTGAGTCTCCGCGTTACCTCGTCGCTGTCGGCAAGGACCAGCAAGCACTCAACGTACTGACACGCATCAACGGTAGCGAGCGTGCACAGTTCATCCTTCAGGCCATCAAGGAGACGCTCGTTCAGAAGACCGAACGCCTCATGTCCTACGGTGCCATGTGTATCTTCATCGGCATCATGCTCAGCGTCTTCCAGCAGGCCGTCGGCATCAATGCCGTACTCTACTACGCTCCGCGCATCTTCGGCGATATGGGCATGGACAACCCGATGATGATCACCGTCTTCATGGGTGTCATCAACATCCTCTTCACCCTCGTCGCCATCTTTACCGTCGAGAAGTGGGGACGCAAGCCCCTCCTCATCTTCGGTTCACTGGGCATGGCACTCGGTGCTTTCGGCGTTGCCGTCACCTTCGGCCATGCCGGACTCGAGCTCGTCACCGCCGCCTCACTGCTCCTCTATTCGGCATGCTTCATGTTCTCGTGGGGGCCTATTTGCTGGGTTCTCATTGCCGAAATCTTCCCCAACACCATCCGCGGTGCCGCTGTAGCCATCGCCGTGGCCTTCCAGTGGATCTTCAACTTCATCGTATCCTCCACCTTTGTGCCGATGTTCAACATGCACCTCACCGAGGGTGACGACTTCGGCCACTGGTTCACCTACGGCCTTTACGGCTGCATCTGTGTCATCGCTGCCATCTTCGTATGGCGACTGGTTCCCGAGACCAAGGGCAAGACCCTCGAGGATATGACCAAGCTCTGGCGTTGGAAGGGTTATGTACCCGGTGAGGGCGTTCACGAAGGAACAGCCTACTCCAATCAGGGCGGAAGAGCGTAAGTTTTTAATTGATAATTGACAATTGATAATTGATAATTAATAGTTATGAAAAGAATACTTGTAGCAGAAGACAACGACAGCAACTACATGCTGATGAACTATATCCTGAAGCGTCACTACGAATTCTTCCGTGCCCACAACGGACAGGAAGCCGTAGAACTGGCAGCGTCCGAGAAACCCGACCTCGTCCTCATGGACATCAAGATGCCCGTCATGGACGGTCTCGAGGCCACGCGTCAGATCAAGGCCGCACAGCCCGACCTGCCTGTCATCGCACTTACCGCCAATGCCTTCGACAGCGACCGTCATGCCGCCTTCGATGCCGGTTGCACCGACTTCCTGGCGAAGCCCGTCAATGCCGATAAGTGCATCCAGACCATTGCGAAATACATTGGTGAATAACCCTATGGAACCGCAGAAAGTCATCATTTCCGATAACTTGCAGCAATCGCTCAGTGAAGCGATTGCTGCTTGCAAATATGACCAGTTGTTCGTACTTGTCGACACCACCACCGAGCGCCTCTGTCTGCCCGTCGTTGCCGACTATGACTGCATGCGCAACGCACGGCGCATCGTCATACCCGACACCGACACCCACAAGACGCTCGACTCCGTCACCCACGTCTGGTCCGAACTCCAGCGCCTCGGGGCCACGCGCCATTCGCTCATGATCAATCTCGGTGGTGGCATGGTCACCGACCTCGGCGGTTTTGCCGCCTCCACCTTCAAGCGCGGCATTCAGTACATCAACATCCCCACCACGCTGCTCTCCATGGTCGATGCCTCCGTGGGTGGCAAGACCGGCTTTAATTTCGGGGGACTGAAAAACGAGATCGGTGTTTTCTCCAATGCCAGCTCCGTCATCCTCGACACCACGTTCCTGCGCACCATGGACCGCGAGAATCTCCTCTCCGGTTATGCCGAGATGCTCAAACACGGCCTGATCTCCAATGACCGCATGTGGGCCCAACTCCTAGAATTTCTAGAATCTCTAGACCCTCAAGAATCTCTAGAAAATCTAGATTCTCTAGCTCCCATGCTCGCCGAGAGCGTCGCCGTCAAGCAGCGCATCGTCACCGAAGACCCCACCGAGCATGGCATCCGCAAGGCCCTCAACCTCGGTCATACCGCCGGTCACGCCTTCGAGTCGCTGGCCCTCGAGCGTAAGCCCGTCCTCCACGGCTATGCCGTCGCCTACGGACTCATCGTCGAGCTCTACCTCTGTTGTGTCAAGACCGGTTTCCCGCAGCAGAAGATGCGCCAGACCGTTGCTGCCATCAAGGAACACTACGGCCGCATGCCCATCACCTGCGACGACTACCCCCAGCTCCTCGCACTCATGCACCACGACAAGAAGAACACCGGCCATGACATCAATTTCACCCTCCTCGGCGACGTTGGCGACATCCGCATCAACCAAACCGCCTCAGAGGAAGAAATCCGCGATGCCCTCGACTTCTACCGCGAGTGTTAGCATAATGATCTTTGTACCTTTGCTGTCATCATGGGACAAGAGAAAGAACTGACCATATCGCTGATTATTCCCGTCTATAATGTTTCTCCTTATATAGAACGGTGTCTGAAGTCTGTCATCGAGCAGACCTACGACCGCTTTGAGTGCATCCTTGTGGACGATGCTTCGCCTGACGATAGCATTGCCAAATGCGAGAGGATGATTGCGGACTATCAAGGCCCCATCCAGTTCCACCTTCTTCACCACCAGCATAACAGGGGATTATCTGCCGCACGCAATACGGGAACAGATGCCGCCAAGGGTGATTACATATTATATGTTGACAGTGACGATACGATCAGCAACGACTGCGTAGAGAAGCTGATGGCACCCGTCTTGGCCGACAGGAGCATCGAGGTGGTCTATGGTGCCAGTATGACCATTACGGCCAAGGGCAAGAAATTCGTGCCGAAGATCTATCAGCGCGAAAAGGCGGAGTTTAAGACCCAGCGCGAGGTGAGAGACTTCTATCTCGATCGTCAGAGACCCTTTATCCATGCAGCCTGGAACAAGCTGACCAGCCGTGACTTCATCCGTCGACACGGGCTGCGGTTCATGGAAGGCCTGTTGTGGGAGGACGCCCTCTGGACGTTCTTCGAGATGAAGCACCTGAGCCACCTTGTCTTCGTCCCCGATGTCACCTATATCTATTACCAGCGTCCTGACTCCATCACTTTCGGCACCGACGCCGCTTCAATCTTCTTCCATAAGAACATCATCGCCGACACCATCTCGCGTAACTTCACGCCTGGCGATGAAGCAAAAGAGGCAGACAAATACCTGCTCGACTTCTGCTATTACTACATCCGGCAGCCCAAGAGCCCAGAACTCCGCGACACAGCCCGTCGCTTCGGAAAAGCCCTGCCTTGGCATCAATACACAAAGAAGAGACTGCTCCTCATGGCGGCGAACCTCCTGCCCCGCAACGGCATCGGCATCCGAATCTTCAACCATCTGAAAAAGCGCCTCGGCAAATAAATCAGGCCCTCCAAAGTTCGAAAAGCGAACAAGGGAGGGTCTGAAATTATGTGTAGAACCTAGGAGGGTTGACCTCTATGAGCTATCTTATGGCTCAGATTTCAAGTCCGTTATGATAAATGTAACAGGGATAGTTACAAGTCCGCCTCCTGCTTTCACATTCATATTACATGTTCCAGTTCCGTTAGCGGTTAAAACAAGATCTGGTGCTTCTCCAGTAACGTCTATAATATTATCACCAGATGCGAATTCACAACCTGAAATCATTTTAACATACGTTGCATATTCTGGTCTTGCGCTTATGACATCCGCCAGTGAAATTGTGGGAAGGGAGCCATAGCCCCTTTCTTTTGGATCTTGACCTTGAATACTAATCGACATCTTATATCTATAGGTCTTTGTCACCGTATAGTTTTTGTTTGCATCCAGTGTACGTGATCTACCAAAGTCGATTTGAGCTCTACTGCCCAATTTAACTGTTGCACCGCTCAGCGTTGTTCCGCCAGGGAGGGCTGCTGTGAATTTGGCTTTGATAGCTCCACCTTCGTCAACTGTCTTTACATTACCAGAGCATACAGCACTACCGCCATTATTGACGGTCACTGTTATATCTTCATCTGCAGCCGTTCCATCCTCTAAGGTAATGGCAAAGGAGACAAACGTCGACCATTGCATGAGAGAAGTAAAACTCTTATCCCCATAGGGTGAATCATCTTTAAAAAAGCTGTACTTCTCTACAGCGTCAGTAAGGCTGGATCCAATTGCAGTACTATAATTTGCCCCCGAACTCTTATACTCTCCAACTGTAGATGGTAAAAGTTTATCGTTCTCTCCCTTGAGCACGGCATTCAAAGACAAATCATTAGCAGGAGTGGCGGGATCACCAGAATTTGTAGTATAGGTAAGGGTGCCCTCGAACACTGCTTCATTATATTCATTTACAGAGGTCAGCGTCAGTTCGCCACTTATTTTGTTATTATCATCATACACGAACAATTTGTCGCCAGACTGAAACTTATAATAATCGCCAACCAGCGTAGCACGGGTCTGGCTGCCGCTACTCACGGTTGCCTCGTATGGAATGAGGATTGTCTTTGCTACCTGGGGAGCCTCAGTGATCTCACTATCTTCGCTACTGCACGATGCAATGAGCAACATTGCTGCCACTAAGGGCAGAGTTTTCATATATTTTCTGATTTCCATAATCACTATCTTTAAAGGGTTAATCACTAATATCACCACCATCTTCAAGGTGTCCACCTGAGTAGAATCCACCATTACCGCTTACGCTTCTATCACTACCAGCCAGCAGCTGTGGATGTTTGTTAATCACTACCATCTGCATAGATGGCTTTTCATAATTCTTTTTTTTCATGTGCTTAAAATTTAAAATTAAAATTTATTTGTTGATTACAAGGCGCAAAGGTAGTAATTATTTCTGAAACGACAAAATTTTCGAGCAAAAAAAAACGCCCCACGGCCTTTTCGGATCAAGGCAGTGGGGAGATGGAGTTGTTATTTCTGCAACTCATAATCTGGAGGTCCCAGGTTCAAGCCCTGGCTGGTCCACAACAAAGTCTCAGATTTATTCTGGGACTTTTTTTGTTGCCTAAAACGCAGTGCAAAGACACTCAATGTTCATTAAAGCAATGGTGCCATATAAAGAGGTAGATATGTGATATCGCCCTCCATTTTATAGTCGGCAGCATGAAGCACGGTAGGAGCGGTCAAATATTCGCCGAACTTCTTCATGCATTTCGTCAGAGAGGAAAGCGTGTAGTTCTTACCGCTCTTGACCTCTATCAGACGGATATTATGGCGGTTGGTCACTTTGTCCTTCTGGAGTAGGAAGTCGATTTCCATACGCTCCTCGGCTTCCTCTGACGACTTGCTATAAAAGAAGAGTTTGTTGCCGCTAGCTGTCAGCATCTGAGCCACGATATTCTCAATAAACATTCCCTCGTTCACCTCCAGCTTCCCAAAGAGCAGCTTCTGGTAAATCTCAGACGAGACGATGCCCTTTTCGTCGAAAGCATGACTGATCAACAAGCCAGTATCGTTCATATAGCACTTCAATGTCGTGCGGTCTTCGTTCATCTTCAGGCCGATGTTCGGCTCTGTCGAATTATAACAGATGTTGACCACTCTTGCATCCTTCAGCCAGAAGAAGGCATCATCCCAATCGCGATATTTCGCACCAGGTTTCAGAGCAGACAACCGGAACTTCTTTTCGTGCTTGGAGAGCTGAGGGGGAATCTGCTCGAAGATAGACACCACCTTGTCGGCTATCTCACCTGCATAATTGAAGATGTCGTTACGATAGATGGCCAGCACATCGCGCTTGGCTGCATCTACGGCATCAAAGTCTTTGGTCTCAACATACTTCTTGACGGCTTGCGGCATCCCTCCCACTATCATATAGAGACGGAAAGCATCCATAGCCTGACGATGGAAGGCCTGCCCCATCGGCTTCCGTTCAGCATACATCTTCCGTATCAAGTCCATCAGCATATCGTTACCAGTCGCCCAAAGAAACTCTTCAAAGTCCATCGGGTACATCTGAATGGGACGTTCTTCCGATGGGAGTACGATGCTTTGGGTATTTTTCTTGATGCTCACCAGCGATCCCGTCTCGATGTAATCATACCTGCCATCGGCCACTAGAAACTTGATGGCTGCTCTCGCTCTGGGACATTCATAATGATGTCACTTACACCTTTTTGAGATTTTTGCTCTGCCATAGCTTACACCTTTTTGAGTTTTTTTCACGCTGCAAAGATACACCTTTTTTAGATTTTTTGCAAGTCTTTCGGCAAAAAATAATGGAAAACGGGCTGAGTTTCTTACATTTTGTCTTGCGATGCGATGTGAATGAAAACAAGCCCGCATCACTGCGGGCTTATTGTTTAATTATCTATTATGAACGCACGATGCGCGTGATTTTATCTATGTAGTAGTCAAGGCCGAAGATTGAGCCTGCGAGAAGAAACGCCTGTCCGACGTAGATCAGTAGACCATTGGCCACGTCCTGAATGGTGAAAACCTGATAGCCTACCATGACGATGCTCGTTACGATGAGGGCTACGGCGCAGATGTATTGTATTTTCTTTGTAGCCGTCATAGTTGTTACTGCATCAGTGTGGTTATCACCTCGTTGCCTGCGTAGCCGCCTCCGGCTGCAATGAGGATGTAACCCAGAATCTTAAATATAGTCTTTAGAACCTTCATACGCTTAATCTTAGTTGTGAATGATTAATTGTCAATTATCAATTGTCAATTGTCAATTCAAAAAGAGCCGCCCCGAAGGGCGCGCTCTTTTAGGCTAATTCTGGTCGGCTCCCTCTTCGCCGCCGCCGCCACCGCCGTTGTTGTCGCCGCCGCCGTTGTTGCCGTTGTTGTCGCCACCACCGTTGTTGGTGTTGCTGCCGGTCGTTCCGGTGTAGTTCTCACTCAGGAAGGTGTTGATGGGGATTTCGGTGCGCAGCACTTCCACGACCTTGCCAGTCTGTGCGTCCTTACGACGCTCGACGACAATCACGTTCTGCATCTCCATCGAGCAGCGGTCTGCGAACTTCGGACCTGCGAGGTTGTCGAGCTTGGTGGAGTCGGGCAGGAAGCGGATGTGGATGGCTTTGATGATCTCCTGCGGAGTGATGCCGGCCATCTGCGCCTTCGTGATGCCCTTCTTCGACTGAGCGTAAGGCAGGAAGCAGCCCAGTCCGTCGAACTTGACACCGATACCCATTGACAGCAGCTCGGGCAGACAGGTCGAGAACATGCGCAGGATGGCGACGATGTCCTCCAGTCCGTACTTCGAGCCGTGCGAAATCATGTGCTCGGCGAAACCGCGAGTGGTCAGCGTCTTCTGACGTGCCACTTCGGGATAATACTTACCATACCCAGCAGAGTTGCTGTTGGTATTCTTCTTCAGATTGATACCCAGAACGGGTGCATTTACTAGTCCCATAATACTTGAAATAACTTGGTCGAAATAACGTTCAACGTTCAATGTTCAACGTTCAATGTTTAATTACTCTGTCACCTACCCTCACTGTGTCCGCCAGTGTCTGCCACTCTGCCCGCCAATCTCGAGTCGAGATTGCTTGAATCGTGGCCATCGATTCGGCAGCAGACCGGCACTCTGCCCGGCACGCGGTA
>CADCDY010000047.1 GCA_902800245.1 uncultured Prevotellaceae bacterium | reverse complement strand
CTACTCGAACTACGAGCAGAGCTACACGCTGCCGGATGATGTGGTGAAGGATCAGATCTCTGCCAAGGTCGAGGACGGCATCCTGACCGTCACCATGCCGAAGACCGAGCCGAAGCAGAAAGTCACCAAGGCCATCGAGGTGTCATAAGCCTTTCATGGCTTTGTCTAAAAAGGATTGAAACATCTAAAAACAGTTGGGAGCAGCATCCATCGCGATGTTGCTCCTACTTTTTTTATGTCGCAGGCACATGCCGGCACTTCATCCGAAGAAGAAATCCTCTCAGCCACTTTCTTACTGTATGACGGTTTAACCTTCATGCGTTACACTTGTGAGGAATCTCAGCAATGGGGGTTCTCGCTTTTATCGACAATTTCCTCCCCTAATTAAGCCTAATTTTAGGCATTTGTGCCATTATTGTGCCACTAAAAATGGCGTTTTTTGCACAAAAAACGAGGTGTGCAAAAAATAACAATTTGCACACCTCGTTGATTTTCAATTACTTACAGTAAATAATACCGCTTAATACTCATCCTCGTTGAACAGGAAGTCTTCTTTCGTAGGATAATCGGGCCAGATGTCCTCAATGCTTTCGTAAACATCCCCCTAGTGGAGCGCCTGAGCGGATGGCATAATCTATCAGTTCGTCCTTGGTTGCGGGCCAAGGTGCATCTTCAAGTTTTGAAGCTAGTTCTAGTGTCCAATACATAGTCGTTAAAATTATTAGTTTTCGAATTTGCCCGCAAAAGTAATATTTTTTTTTCTAATCGCAAGCATTATTCCATACTTTTTCGCTTTGTCCTGCAATAAAATTCAACTTTTTGGCCAAAACGAACAAATAATCGCTCAATCTATTGACGTATTGGAGCACTTCTGGACTTACTTTTGCCTCTTCGGAGAGTGCAACGATGCAACGCTCGGCACGTCGGCAGACGGTGCGGCAGACATGCGTTTGGGCTGCTGCCTGAGTGCCGCCAGGCAGGATGAAGCCCTGACGTTCGGGAAGCATGGCCATAATGGCGTCAACCTCTTGTTCCATTCGCTGGATTTCCCCCTCGGGCAGGTGTGCAGAGGGGTAGAGCGGCGTCTGTTCCTGATCGGTAGCAAGATTGGTACAGACATTGAACAGACAATTCTGGATACGCTGCACCATCGTTTTGTCGTCACCGTCAGGGAGCATCGCGGCAAGCAGTCCCAAGTGCGAGCTCAACTCGTCCACTGTGCCGTACGACTCAAGACGGGCGTTGGCCTTCGAAACGCGCTGACCACCGACGAGAGAGGTCAGCCCCTTATCACCGCCACGGGTGTAAACTTTCGTGATTTTCTTTATCATAGCTGTTTAGAAATTGATTCGATAGTTATGTTTTGCACGACCTAAATCGTAAAATATTATGCCACAATAATAAAGGTCAAACGTGGTGCCGCAACGGGTGTCACGTTCTATCTCGTGCCAACGGGCCCAGTTGCGACTGATATTCTCCACAACAATGACAGATTGTTCATCGCATTTGGCCAAAAGCGACTCGTAGCCTTCGTGGTCGTCAATGTCAACACGTCCCAGCTCGACCTTCGTAATATCCGGCAGGAATCGTAATTTATGGCATCCCGCCTGCCAATAGGGTTGGTAATTGTCAGACTGCATCGCAGAGGGTTGCCGCCAATTGGCCAGTCGGAAATACAAACGGCCCAGCTTGCGCCGCTGCCAGCCATCCGTGGGGAGCGCATCGTAGGCATAATACGGCCAATGTTCGTTCACTACATAGCGGACGAAGGCATAGTCAGAGGGAGACTGAATACCGAAGCCCCGGCACTGATGGATTCTGCTCAACCATACGAGCAACCGTCGCAATCTGTTCATTCGCAGCGACCTTGATCTTAAGCTTTATCATTCGTCGTGTGCAAAGATACAACATCTATCGCTAATTCGATGCAAAAAAGAAAGAAATTTTCAGTTTTTCGTATGATTTCTCGGAGAAATGATGTACTTTTGTAGGCGATAAAACATCCATCATGGACAGAAACAAAGAAATATATCAGGTGACGTTGGTTGGCGGAGTGGCGAATGTGGTGCTACTGCTCTTCAAATTCGTCGCAGGCATCATGGGACATAGTGCGGCCATGGTGGCTGATGCCGTCCATTCACTCAGCGACTTCGTCACCGATGTCATTGTCATCATTTTCGTACGCATCAGCAGTATGCCTAAGGACAAGTCGCACGACTACGGACACGGCAAGTACGAGACGCTGGCCATGACCATCATCGGCATTGCATTGCTGTTCGTGGCCATAGGCATCGTCTACAGCGGAACGATGAACATCATAGCATGGACGAACGGCCAGCAATTGGAGGCTCCAGGAACACTGGCACTATGGGCAGCAGTACTGTCAATAGTGATAAAGGAGGCCGTCTATCGCTACTCCATGGCAAAGGCCCGTCAGCTGAAATCGCAGGCCGTCGAGGCCAATGCCTGGCATCACCGTAGCGACGCGCTGTCGTCCATCGGAACCGCTATAGGCATCGGCGGCGCTATCTTCTTAGGTCAGCGGTGGACGGTGCTCGACCCCATAGCCTCTGTGCTCGTCGGACTATTTATTATAAAGGTGGCCCTCTATTTGCTTCGCGACGGCATCGAAGACCTCATGGAACATTCGCTACCTGAAGCGATAGAAACAGAGATCCTGCAACTGGCAGCCTCAGTGCCTGGCGTTGACAAGCCACACGATTTGCGCACTCGCCGTATCGGCAGTCACTATGCTATCGAGCTCCACATACTCATGGACGGCAATATTCCCCTCAAAGAGGCACACGACAAAGCCACGGAAATCGAAACGTTGCTGCGCGCTCACTATGGCCCCGAAACCCATATTGCCGTCCACGTCGAACCGAAAGAAAATATACCCTAAGGAACTAAACGGACGGTCGTTGGGAAGTAAACCGTCCGTCTACCGGTTGAGGGTTAAAATCGGTGTTTTGAGATGTGTTTTAGCCTTAAAAGTGTCACAGAGCACAGAATTCTGTGCTCTGTGATACCCTTGAACCGATTCCTCTGCGACTCTTATTTCTTCTCAGCAGGTTCGATGATCTTCCAGATGCAGGCTGCAAGTGCACCACCGACGAAGGGACCTACGATGAAGATCCACAGGTTGGCAAGAGCGGTGCCACCCTGGAAGATGGCAGGAGCCAGCGAACGTGCGGGATTGACGGAGGTGCCGGTGTAGCGGATGCAGACGAGGTGAACCAATACGAGGCTGAGGCCGATGGCCAGACCAGCGAAGTTGTTGGTGGCACCATTGGTCTTGGCGGTAGCACCGAGTACGACGAGTACGAAGACGCAGGTGAAGATAATCTCAGCGAGCAGACCACCGAGCACCGAGACGTTGGCCTGAAGGTCGTTGGCACCCGTTCCCTCCATACCGGGAACATTAGCTACGAGGATGGCGAGCAGGGCACTGCCGATGAAGGCTCCGATGCACTGGAAGATGATGTACATGATACCCTCCTTGGCGTCCATACGACCAGCGAGGATGCAGCCCAGCGTGATGGCGGGGTTGATGTGGCAACCGGAGATGCCGCCGATGGTGTAGGCCATAGCAACGACGGCCAAGCCGAAGGCCAGCGCGGTTCCTACCACTGCGGGGATGTTGTTGACGGGATCACAACCGAGGCTGACGGCAACACCGCAGCCCATGAGTACGAGCACCATTGTGCCCACCATTTCTGCTAAATACTTTTTCATAGTGATTTTAGTTTTAATGTTTAATATAAAAATGATAAAATGATTACGTCAGAAAGTCCATCTGCTTTCTCAGGGCCTGCAGTTCGGTGCGGATGTCCATGAGGCGCGTGAGCACATCGGTCCTGCGGTCGGCACCATCGCGGTTGGCATTGATAATCTTCTTGGCGGCAGCCAGTTTGAAACCACGAACCTTCACCAGATTGTGGATGAGGCGTATCTGTTCGATGTCCTTCTCCTGATACTGGCGTATCTTGGCTGGTCCTGAAACTTTGGGTTTCAGGTAGGTAAACTCCTTTTCCCAGTAGCGCAGGGTACTCTCGTTGAGCCCAAACATTTCGGCTACCTCGTGGATGTTGTAGTACAACTTCAGATTTTTGTTTAAGTTCAATGCCATAGTCGTTGTTTTTTAAATCTTTGTGATGATGCCAATATTCGTGTTGCGGATAAACTCGATGATGTGGCGGATGAAGGGTCCGTCGGGAACCTGCTCTTCTATCTGGTTTACCGCGTCGAACAATGCTGTCTTGCTCATAAATACCAGGCGGTAGGCGTTGGCAATGTGCTTCAGCGTCTTTTCGTCGACGCCGTGCTGGCGTGCTACCTGCATGTTGACACCGCCATATTCCGCCTGCTTGGTGCAGATGATATACGGGGGCACATCCTTCGAGAAGGTCGTACCGGCTTGGATCATCGAACCCTGTCCGACACGCGTCTTGGCGTTCTCGATGACGCTGGATGAGAAGATGACTCCGTCCTCGATGATGCAGTCGCCGGCAATTTTCGTGCCGTAGCCGAAGACGCAGCGGTTGCCGACTTTCGTGTCGTGGGAGATGTGAGCACCCTCCATCAGCACATTGTCGTTGCCGAGGACGGTCTGGCCACCGGTGTGGGTAGCGCGGTTGATGACGACGTTTTCGCGGATGATGTTACCGTCGCCGATGATACATTCGGACTTCTCGCCGCGGAACTCAAAGTCCTGGGGTAGGGCACCGATGACGCTGCCCTGATGGACTTTGTTCTTCGCGCCCATGCGCGTACCATTCATTATACTAACGAAGGGGAAGATGATACAGCCGTCGCCAATGACTACGTCGTCTTCGATGTAGGCGAAGGGGAATATTTTACAGTTGTCGCCGATTTTCGCCTTCGGGCTGATTTCGGCTTTTGGACTAATTTCGCTTGCCATAATTATATTTTTTGCTGTTAGCTATTAGCGATTGGCTATTGGCTCAGAGCTAACTGCTAAAAGCCAACGGCCAAAAGCCTGTTATTTTCCGCCACCGCCGAGGGCAGTGTACAGCGATACGACGGACTGCATTTTGTTGAACTCGGCATTAGCTTTGTTCAATTGGGCAGAGAGCAGCTGGTTCTGTGCAGTGAGCACCTCCAGATAGCTCGAGCCGCTTCTCTGATAGAGTGCCTTCGTGTCCTCGACAGTCTTCATGAGCAACTCCACACGCTGAGACTCAATTTTCGAATTGTCGTCGTAGCCGCGATAGTTGACCAGCGCATTCGACACTTCGTTGCCGGCTTTCAGAATGGCGTTCTGCCACGTGTTGAAGGCCTGCTCGTACTGCATCTTCTTCACCTTCAGGTTGACGGTGAGGGCACCGCGCTGGAAGATAGGTTGTGTCAGTGAGCCAAACAGTGAGGCGAGCCACTTGCCGGGATTCAGGTTGCCGTTGTTGTTGGTGAAGGCTAGTGAGGCTCCGACGGTGATGTTCGGATAGAACTGCGAACGAGCTGTCTGTACGTCGTGGAAGCACGATGCCAGCGCCATCTCTGCATTATGCACGTCGGGGCGATTTTGGAGCAGGGCAACGCCGACACCTACGGAGAACTCGGTAGGCAGCGACTGCTGATCGAGTGTAGAACGGGGAATCTGCTGTCCCTGCTGTCCGATGAGTAGCGAGAGAGCGTTCTCCGTAGCGCGAATCTGGCGGCGGAAGTCGTTGGCCTGTGTCTGTGTGGACAGATAGGCAGCCTCGGCACTCTGTACGCTAGTTGAACGCATGCGGCCTAGGTTATACTGCAATGCCATCATGTCCCACGTCTCTTTGGCCATCTTGCTCATTTCCGTCACGATGCGCAGCTGTTCGTCGAGCATCAGCAGCGTGTAGTAACAGTTGGCGATACCGCCGATAATCTGTGCGCGCACGGCCATCTGATAGTCTTTCATACCCAGCAGCTTCATCTGTGTGCTACGCTTCTGCGACAGGATGTTGCCGAAGAGGTCCAACGTCCACGATGCTGTAATGGGCAGCGTGTAGCTCTTGGTGGTCACCGATGGGTCGGTGTAGAGCGTTGAGATGGTTGCCATGGGCGACTGCTGGCCGATGTTTACGGCAGGCAGGAACGCCAGCTTGGCAGCGGTCAGCATCGACTCATACATCTTTACGTTCAGCGCAGCATTCAGCAGGTCGGGATTGCGCTCCAGTCCTTGCTCGATGAGTGACTGCAACTGGGGGTCGGTGAACACCGCACGCCAAGGCAGGTTACCGAACGAGGCGGTGTCCTGTACGACCAGCGTATCAATGTCGCTCACCACATCGCGTACAAGTCCCGTCGTCTCAACGTCAGGGCGCTCGTACTTGTTGTATACGCCGCAGCTGCTAACGAGCAGCATAGCGGCAGCAAATATCATAATCTTCTTCATAGTCTCTTACTTCTCCAATTCATAATCTACGGGACGGTGAGCATACTGTGCTATCTCCGTTGTGACATCAGGATTCTCCTCCTCGCCCTCGAACTTCATGGGCGAAATCTTCTCCTGCAGGCTCTGGAAGATGACAAACAGACCGGGTACGACGATAATCTGGAACAGTGTACCCAGCAACATACCACCTACTGCGGCAGCACCTAGCGTCTGGTTACCATTCTTACCTACACCCGAGGCAAACATCATAGGCAACAAACCGATGACCATTGCCAACGACGTCATGAGGATAGGACGCAGACGGGCTGCTGCACCGAGGATGGCTGACCACGTAATGGCCATACCCATCTGACGGCGCTCTAGAGCGAACTGCACAATCAAGATGGCATTCTTCGCCAACAGACCGATCAGCATGATGAGCGAGATCTGCATATAGATGTCGTTGGCGTGGCCGAACATCATCGTAAAGAGGAAACAGCCAGCCAGACCGAATGGTACGGAGAGTACCACGGCCAGCGGCAGAATGTACGATTCGTACTGTGCCGAAAGAATCAGATAGATGAAGATGAAGCACAGCAGGAAGATAATTGCTGTGGTATTCGACGCCTTCGCCTCCTCACGGGTCAGGCCTTGGTAGTCGTATGAGTAACCGGCAGGCAATATCTCGGCAGCCACATCCTGGGCGGCCTTGATGGCCTCACCCGTCGAATAGCCGCTGGCCACCGTGGCTGTCACGTTGATGGACGTAAACAGATTGAAGCGGTTGATGTTGGCAGGACCGTAGACACGCTCCAAGCGGCAGAACTCCTGCACGGGCGACATTCCGCCCGGCGTGCGGACATAGATGCTCTTCAGCGACTCAGGTGTCATGCGGGTCTCGGGCAATGCCTGGATCATGACGCGGTACAGCTTACCATAGGCGTTAAAGTTCGACGCATAGAGTCCGCCGTAATACCCTTGTAGCGTGCTCAGCACCACTGCGGGCGACACACCAGCCTGCTTACACTTCGCCACATCCATGTGCAGCATGTATTGTGGATAGTTGGGGTTGTACGACGTTTGTGCCGTCTGGAATTCAGGACGCTTGTTCAACTCAGCCAGATAGTCCTTGACGACGCCATAGAACCTATCGAGCGAGCCACCTGTACGATCCTGCATCACGATGGACACACCTGAGTTAGCCGAGAAACCGGGAATCATTGGTGGCGCGAAGGCCAGAACCTGGGCATCCTTGATATGTGCTGTCTTGATGAAGATTTGGGCAATGACACCCGTTGACTCCAGCGGATTCAGGAAGAAACGGTAGATGCCGTCACCCTGCCACAGACCGCTAATCTTCCACCACAGCCCCTTCTGACGCTCTTCAAACGGCTTCAACTTGACGATAAACGTAGCCTGGTCGGAACCCGAACCGGCAATGAAGTTATAACCCTGAATCTGCTCACGGCTCTGGATGGCAGGGTCGGCAGCCAGGATGGAGTCTACTTCGTCGATGATCTGACGCGTGCGGGCCACAGAGGTCGAAGGAGGCATCGTGATGGTACAGAAAATCGTTCCCGTATCCTCGTCGGGCACCAGTCCCGTTTTCGTGAACGCGAAGGTACCTACCAGTACCACAACACCCAGAATCACCGTAGTCAACACCGTGATGGGCTTGTGCACTAGTTTCTCGACATTACCCTTGTATTTGCTTAAGATTTTGTCGTAAGCAGTATTGAATGCCATGTGGAAACGGTCTATGCGGCTCATCTTCTTCTCGTGCCCATGCTCATTATGCGGCTTCAAGAAAATGGCACACAACGCCGGTGACAGTGTCAGGGCGTTCAGTGCCGAGATGAAGATAGAAACGGCCATTGTCACACCGAACTCACGGTAGAACGTACCCGAAGTACCGCCGATGAACGACACGGGGACGAACACCGACGCCATTACCAACGTGATAGAGATGATGGCTCCCGAAATTTCGTTCATGGCATCAATAGAAGCCGTCAGCGACGACTTATATCCCTGATCCAGTTTCGCGTGAACAGCTTCGACCACCACAATGGCGTCATCCACTACGATGGCAATGGCCAAAAGCAAGGCGGACAGCGTCAGCAGGTTGATTGAGAATCCGAAGATATTCAGGAAGAAGAACGTACCAACGAGCGACACCGGAACGGCAATCAGCGGGATGAGCGTCGAGCGCCAGTCTTGCAGGAACACGTAAATCACGATGAACACCAAGATTAGCGTGAACACCAGCGTGAACACCACCTCCTCGATGGACGCATACAGGAACTCCGTCACGTCGTAGTTGATCTTATACATCATGCCTGGCGGGAACAGCTTGGCCTGCTCTTCCAACTCAGCCTTCACAGCCTTGGCAATTTCATTGGCGTTTGAACCGGCAATCTGCTGCACCATACCCAGCACCGACGGCAGGTTGTTGTTGCGCATCGACACCGAGTACTGCTGACCGCCCAACTCAATCTTGGCCACGTCCTTCAATTTCAGTGTCTGACCGTTGGCATCGCTACTAATGATGATGTTGCCAAACTCCTCGGCAGTCTTCAGACGACCGGTGTAGCGCATCGAGTATTCGTAGGCCACATTCGACTCCTGGCCAAACGAACCCGGAGCAGCCTCAATGTTCTGCTCAGCCAGCACGTTCGAGATGTCCGAAGGCATCAGGTTGTATTGTTTCATCACATCAGGCTTCAGCCAGATACGCATCGAGTAGGTCTTCAGACCTGGCGACTGCACGTCACCGACACCCTGAATACGCTTGATGGCAGGAATGATATTGATATTCGAATAGTTCGTCAGAAACTCGTCGTCGTATCGGCCGTCAGAAGTCAGCGTAAACATCAGCACCTGTGATGACTGGCGCTTCGTCACCGTCACACCCATACGTGTTACTTCGGCGGGCAAAAGCGCCTGCGCCTGCTGCACACGGTTCTGAACGTTCACGGCACACATATCGGCATTCATGCCTTGGCGGAACAGCACACTAATCTGTGCCGAGCCGGCACCAGCCGTCGATGTGATATAGTCCATGCCTTCCACACCGTTAATACTCTCTTCCAACGGCACAATGACGGAGTTTTTCACCGTTTCGGCATCGGCACCGGGATAGCTCGTCCATACCGCAACGGTAGGAGGCGCAATATTGGGGTACTGCTCAATAGGCAGCGACACCAGGCCGATAATACCCAGCAGGACGATGAGGATTGAAATCACCGTCGACAGCACCGGTCGTTTGATAAATGTTGTAAAAGTCATGTTGATTTACTATTTGACAATTCGATTATTTACTTTCTTTTCGCTCTCCATGATCCGAACCACATTCCTATCAGGAATATCACAACTATAACAACTATTCCAACTAGGATAGCAATGACAAGAGTCTTTACGCCGTCAGCTGCATTCATAGCCCCAAGTACATCACCTGCTGACATTGCTTTTGCCTGATCATCAATCTTCTGCTGATATTTTTCAGAAGTAATGGGGACAATCTCCATACCATCCGAAAGTTTCGTAATACCATTTGACACAAACTTGTCACCAGTTTTCAGACCGTCGGTCACCACGTAGTTGTTGCCATCGGTCTGCGGATCTACCTTGATTTCCGTATACTTCACCTTGTTGTCATTGCCCAGCAGGTAGACGAACTTCTTGTTCTGAACCTCACTGACGCAGCTCATGGGGATGATGATGGCGTTATTGTTCTGACGCGGGATGATGATGGTACCCGTAGCGCCGCTCTTCAGTTGCCTCTCAGGATTCTGGAAGGCTGCAATGAGCTGAACGGAACCTGTTTCAGGATCAACCACACCGCTCATCTTCGTCACCTTACCCTCGTGGGCATAGATGCTGCCGTCGGCCAACTGAAGCTTCACGGCAGGAATATGGTCCAAACCGGTCTGCGAGATGACCATTGCCTCCTTTTCTGTTACCGAGAAGTACACCTCCATTGATGAGATGTTGGCCACGTCAGTCAGTACGTTAGAACCGCTCACCAGTGAACCTCTCTTATAGGGCAGTGTGCCAACGACACCCGATGCGGGTGACTTTACGTAGCAGAAGCTCAATTGTTCCTTGGCGTTAGCCAGTGAAGCCTGAGCCTGTGACAACTGGGCCTTTGCACTCTCTAGCGAGTTTTGTGATGTCTGTAACTCGTAATCACCGATTACGCGGTTGGCATGCAGCTGCTTCGAATTGTCGTATGTCAACTGGGCTGTGTTCATCTGCTGCTGGGCGGCATTCACTGCGGCCTGAGCTTGGCGAACTGATGCCTGATAAGTGGCATTGTCAAGTACAAAAAGCGTCTGACCGGCACTTACCGTCTGACCTTCCTTTACATTGATTTCTACCAGGAAACCCTGAATCTTCGGACGGATTTCCACATCCTGCACACCCTTGATGGTTGCTGGATACGTGGTCTGCATGTCGGTACTCGACGTTCCCACGGTCACCACGGGATACTCATTATCGCCAAACTGAGGACGTCCACCGCCCCCACCACACGATACTAACGTTGCAGCAATGGCTGCAAGCATCATCATTTTCTTCATTTTCTTTCTACTATTTTTTTTATTATTCGAATAATCTTTCCCGCCGTTCAAGACGGCTTTCAACTTGCAAAGATACAAAAACTCTTTTGCGTACGCGCATATAGGCATGTACTTTTAACAAAGTTTAGAAAGTTCTGCCTTTTGCTTTTTGCTTTATCGTTACGTATGTAACACAGTGCAAAGTATTGCTTATATATAATAAAGTATAATAGTTGGGAAAGTTGTAATTTTGCAGGCGAAAATAATATAAACATTAATCAAAAGAATGAATAAGACATTTACGCGTAATCTTTTATTGTTGGCGGTAAGCCTGTTTGCACTCCCGTCAGCAGCACAGTTATCATCGAATCCCGACAAGTTCTTGGGTAACATCACCACTAGTTATAACCACGACGTGGACACTCACGGATTTATCTTTGCAGACTATTGGAATCAGATTACTCCGGAGAATTGCACAAAGTGGGATGCTATTGAGCCTTCACGTGGTAATTTCAGCTTTGGCAATCCAGACAAATCTGCCAACTATGCCAAACGACACAATTTTCCCTTTAAGTACCACACCTTCATTTGGGGGGGCCAGTATCCTGGGTGGATGAATGACCTTTCCACGGCTGAACAGTACAGGGCCATTATCGAATATCTTGATGGTGTAAAGAAGCATTATCCCAATTTGGAGATTATCGATGTGGTGAATGAGGCCATCGATGGTCACGCTCCAGCTCCCTATAAGGCAGCTCTTGGAGGCAATGGACGCACAGGCTACGACTGGATTATCAAGGCTTTCCAGTTGGCTCACGAACGTTGGCCTAATGCCATCCTTGTCTATAATGACTATAATTCATTTACATGGCAGAAGTCACAGTTTATTAATTTGGTGCGAACGTTGCGTGATGCTGGAGCTCCAGTCGATGCTTATGGTCATCAGAGTCATGACCTTACCGATATCAGTAAAAATGATTTTGTAAATGCCATGAACGAGATTCACAACGCACTACAGATGCCAATGTACAGTACTGAGTTCGATATTGGCACTAGTGATAATTCGAAACAGAAAAAACAGTATGAGAATCTGATTCCAGTCCTTTGGGAGGCCGATTATTGTGCTGGTATTACTTTGTGGGGATGGATTTACGGTAGCACATGGACCACGGATGGTAATAGTGGTCTCATCCGCGATGGTAAAGAACGTCCTGCCTTAACATGGTTACGCGAGTATATGCAGACAGATGCTGCTAAGAATGCCAAGAGTCCATTCCCAGGATTCAAGAAAGAGGCTTCTGTCTATGTAAAGCCAGCTTCTATGAAGGTGGCAAAGGAAGATGTCTTGCCTGTATTGGTGGATGCTACCTTAGCAACAAAGACCATTGAGAAAGTGGAGTTGTATATGGGTTCTACGCTCGTGGATACCAAGACGGAATCTCCTTATATTTTCGAGGTATCCTCTTCTTCAACGGGTACAAAGACCTTGAAAGCCGTGGTAACTGCTACCGATGGATCGACATTCGAGCGTTTATCGCGCATCTCTGTGCAGAATGGTGCTACCAAGCGTGAACCTTACAACGAGACCCTGCCAGCTCTGCCCTGTACAATTAAAGTAGGGGAATTTGATAAGGGTATTTCTGGTGTAGCATATAATAATGTAACACGTAACAGCGACGATACAAGCGCTCCCATTAAAGTCAGCACCAACTCCTGGATGGAGTACACGGTCAATTTAGCGGAAGAGGGCCTATATACCCTTGATGTCGAGGTCGCTGCTACGCAAGAAGGTGGTATGTTCCATCTCGTTGATAACCGTTTCGGTGACATGATCTTCCTTACTGACTTTATTACTGTGCCTAAAACAGGCAGTACTGAGGAGTTTACAACTGTACGTTGTGCCATCAGTGAGTACTTGACGGCAGGTAGCCATGTATTATCCTTTATTGCAGACAAAGGGCCCTTCTACGTCAAGAATATGAAGTTCAATATGCTGCCGACCTCTAGTCTGCCTGGTATTGTTGAGGCCGAAAATTTCTTCCAGAGCAGTGGTGTTGCAATCATAAACGCCAATGACGGTTTTGTTGTCAGCAACACTAAGAATAATGACTGGATGGAATACCCGGTCAATGTCACTCAGGCTGGCAAGTATAGCTATGAAGCCACCGTATCGTCGGCTGTTTCAGGCTCCGCATTTAAAATGACATTGATTGAAAGCGATGGTAATGAGAAATTGTTGGCTACAGTCAGTGTACCAAAGTCTGACACTTACCAAGTGAAGACGGCCAAGATTCGTAATTCCATCAAGGAAGGTGAGCAGAAACTACGTATCACCGTCACTGGTGCTGGTTGTAACATTGATAATATAAAGTTTACTTGCACAACACCTTCGGGTATCACCGAACTGACGGATGACGACACTGACACAGGTGTGTCCTACAACCTCGCTGGTCAGAAGGTTGGAACAGGATACAAGGGTATCGTTATACGCAATGGTCGCAAGGTATTTGTAAAATAGCGAGCCTGATTGAATAAAAGAAAGGGAACTGACGATAGTGTCGGTTCCCTTCTTTTGTTATAACCCGCTAACGCGATGGAGACGCTCGAGATTGTCGTCCCAGATGCCGCGAAGATCGGCCTCCTCGTCGTCGTCAACGGCATAGTCAGTAATGAGGAGGCTTAGCTCGCCAGTAACATCACTTTTCTGAATGCTCATTTCCCAGACAGCGTCGGGAGTGTCCTCGTGGTAGTCCCAGAGCATACGGATGTGGTTATACTTTTCGATTTCGATGATTCGCGACTGCTTGGTGTCGCGCTCTGTCCAGGGATGTCCCCAGGTGAAAGTCATCAAGTCGTTCTCTTCTGTCACCTTGTCGGCTATCCATTTTTCCAAGCCGTGGGCATTGCTGATAAAGTCCCAGATAATCTTCGGTGACTGTGTCGACAGCGGGTATTCAATAGTTAGTTTCTGCATAGTCAGTCGTTATTAGCAGGTGATTTAGATTATATTTTCCCTGCAAAAATACAAAAAAATATCGAAACAAGAAATTTTTTTGCAAAAAAGTTTTGGTAATTCGAAATATATTCATACCTTTGCAGCCGATTTGAAGGAATCGGGTGCAAATTAGCACCAGAAAATGGCGGGGTAGCTCAGCTGGTTAGAGCGTCGGATTCATAATCCGGAGGTCGAGGGTTCGGGTCCCCCTCCCGCTACTGAAAAGGAAGTTTCCACGAACGGAGTTTCCTTTTTTTGTTTTTATTTCGTTTGTTACTGTTTACATGTTACAATTTTGATAGTTTGTGTTACATATGTATACGCGCATATGAAATATTATGTGTACCTTTGCAGGCAAATTTAAAACTAGTGGACAAAAAGGTATGAAAAGAATCATTTCCTGCGTTGCACTCATCGTTGCAGCAGGGGCGGTAAAATGATTAGTGACGAATTGATTGGTATTTTCTTCGAGGATATCTCGTCGAGTGCTGATGGTGGTCTGTATGCCGAACTCGTTGAGAACGGCTCGTTTGAATACAGCCCTGCTGAACGTGACGGATGGGGAGCAGGTACGTCGTGGAAGGTGATTCGCCCCGGACACTCGCTGGGCCTGATTGAGGTTCGCAAGGATAAGGGCATTCACCCCAACAATCCCACCTATATGCGACTGACTGCCGAGCGCACCAAGGAATACTATGATTACAAGGGCTGGAAAGGCTACGGTATAGAGAACGACGGTTTCGACGGCATTTCTGTGAAGGCTGGCGCTAAGTACGACTTCTCTGCCTTCTTCCGCAATTATGGTGATGCCAAGCAGATTCGTGTCGCACTTGTTGAGCCTCAGGGCTGGGGCAAGGATCCAAAACTATTGGCTGATGCTATGTTGACTGTTGATGCTGCGAACTGGAAGAAATATGAGGCTGTGCTGACCCCTGACAGCACTTGTCAGAATGCTGCACTACAGATTCTTATGCTGACTAATGGTGACATGGATATCGACATGGTATCGCTGATGCCAGAGGATACGTATAAGGGACACGGTCTGCGTAAGGACCTAGCACAGGCTCTGGCTGACCTGCAGCCGAAGTTTATGCGCTTCCCTGGCGGTTGCGTGGTTCACGGTGGTGGTGACGGTTTCTGGGACACCTATCGTTGGAAGACCACCATCGGCCCGAAAGAGCAGCGTCGCGGTCTGAAGAACACGTGGGGCTATCATCAGAGCATGGGACTTGGCTATTTCGAGTATTTCCAGTTCTGCGAGGATCTCGGTATGGAGCCTGTCCCCATCTTACCTTGTGGTGTAAGTTGTCAGGGAACTAATGGTGGCTGGGGTATGTATCCCACACAAGCTCAGGACGTTGTACCCATGAGCGAGATGGACGAATGGGTAGCTGAGGCTATCGACCTCATCGAGTGGGCCAATGGCGACCCTGCTACGAATAAGTGGGCAAAGATGCGTGCTGATGCTGGTCACCCCGCACCCTTCAACCTGAAATATCTCGGCCTGGGTAATGAGGAGAAGATTTCTCCCGAGTTCTGCGAACGCTTCCGTTATATATATAATAAGGTAATGGAAAAGCACCCCGAAATCGTCATCGTAGGAACCGCTGGCCCTGGTTCGCATCCTGGCAATAGTGATCTGGAAAATGGTTGGAAACTAGCCGACGAGTTAGGTATGCCGATAATTGACGAGCACTACTACGAGCCAAATACCTATTTCCTGAACAAGCGCCAGTATGATGCATATCCTCGTGACCGCAAGACAAAGGTCTATCTGGGTGAGTATGCTGCCAAGGACAAGAAGCTCATCGATGCACTGGCAGAGGGTTTGTATCTGTTGCACGTGGAACGCAACGGTGATATCGTGGCTATGACGTCGTACGCACCGCTGTTTGCCAAGAAGACCAATACAAACTGGAATCCAGACATGATCTACTTCGACAACGAGCGTCCATATCTGACCTGCAGCTACTATGTGCAGCAGTTGTTCGGACAGTCGAGCGGTCAGTACTACTATGGTGACTGTGTACGCTTCGACGGTGACGCCAAGGGTGTGGAGCAGCCGTTGGAGAATGTACACTACGGTCAGAGTGTTATTCTGAACGTGAAGACCCGCAAGTTGTATGTGAAGCTGGTGAACGCCAGTGACGAGAAGAAAGAGGCCGAGATTGACTTGAGCCGTTTCGGTATCAAGAAACTGGCCAAGAAGACAGTTATCACGGGTTCGGCTAATGATGAGAACAATTACGAAAAGCAGCCCATCGCTCCGAAGACGGAAAGCATCAAGGCTAAGAAAAAGTTCGACATTGACGTTGAACCTTATACTATGATTATGCTGGAATACAGTTTGTAAAAATCGAAATAAGATAAGTGTAAAGTAAAAGAAATGAAAAAGACAATTTTATCAGTCGCTCTGATGTTGATGTCAATCCTCGGAGCAAAAGCTGAAGTAGATCCGAACTTCTATATCTATATCTGTTTCGGACAGTCGAACATGGAGGGTAATGCAGATTGGGAAGCTCAAGACGAGGGGGTTGATTCTCGTTTCCAAATGTTAGCAACATGTGATTTTCCCGAACGCAAGGTAAAAGGAAATAGTACTAAGAAAATTCCTGCACGCCAAAAGGGTAATTGGTATACAGCTGAGTGTCCTATCGTTAGCCCTGTGGGTAAACTTGGGCCTTCTGACTATTTCGGTCGTACGATGGTACAGGAACTGCCTGACAAGAAGATTGGCGTTATTGCCGTTGCTATGGGTGGCAGCCCTATTGAGATGTTCGATAAGGACTTATACAAGAAGAAATACGAAGACAATTACAACGAGTGGTGGGCTCAAATAGCCAGGAATTACTATGGTGAGAATCCTTATGGCCGTATCATCGAGATGGCGAAGAAAGCTCAGGAAGTTGGTGTCATCAAGGGCATCCTGCTGCATCAGGGTGAGTCTAATAATGGTGACGAGAATTGGCCTGGTATGGTGAAAAAGATATATAAGGACATGCTGAAAGACCTTGGTCTCAAAGCAACCGATGTTCCCATCTTTGTTGGTGAGACTGAGTATGAGGATATGGGTGGCGGCTGCTCATGGCATAATCATGTAGTCGCCAAGATTCCTGAGGTTATTCCTACGGGTCATGTGATATCAGCCGAAGGTATTCCTGGTAATGGTACTGACCCCTGGCACTTCTCTGCAGCAGGCTATCGTACCTTTGGTAAGCGCTATGCCGAAAAAGCGCTGGATGTGATGAACAATCCCGATGCTTATATCAAGCATTATACCGTCGACGAACGTTTCACTGGTGGGGTATCTGCGTTAAGTGGTAAGGTTTTCGCTATTGTCAACGAAACAGACGGTAAGGCTTTCTACGGCTCTATCGATGACATACTGGGTTACGACGACTACAAGACTGCTTTCAACGTGTCCAACGAGTGCTATCAATTTAAGATTTCGAGAATCACTGGCGGACGCTCTTTGAGACCCGTCACCCCCGATGGTGAAGAATATCAGGTGAATGGCGAGACTGCTTATCTGAATTCGCAAGCTGTTACTGGCGATTGCTGTTTCATCAATAGTCTGAACAATCAGAGAGGCTACGACATCCAAGATGGTGCCGTGTGGACTATAGAATATATCGACGGCAAGGGCTGGACGTTGCTGAACAAAGGTACTGGCAAGTATCTGAAGGATGCTGCTCATCCCGCAATGTTCGACGAACCGACTTACTTCACCTTCTGTACACTGAAGGAGGATACGTCGACAGGTATTGAGAACGTAAAGATAACTAAGGAAATAAAGGACGACAACTGGTACACACTTGACGGACGTCGCGTGAATGCCAATAGCTTGCGTCCTGGGCTCTATATCAAGGGAGGTAAAAAGATTGTGATTAAGTGAGGATCATGCAAAGTTCTTTGCATGGTCGAGCGAGAACAATCTCGAGATGTATCTCAAGATTGTGTAAGGTTAACAATAAAGCCTGGGCGTGAGCTCAGGCTTTATTATTTGTGAACAATCGCGAGCAAAGCGACCTACTTCACTAAGTTTCCAAGAATATCACGGGTGAGTTCCTTTGTAATGGTACGGGTAGCGGCACTCGTGGCATTTTTTGCGACGCGTCCTGTTGTTGACGTCCTTGACTTGGTTTTCTTACCAGTCACAGCGTCTGACACAACAGTACCGAGCACGGCTGCCAACGTAGAAGTGACGGCGGTGATGACGGCCTTCAAAACTTTCGACATGAAGCCAGGCTTCTTTTTCTCCTCCTTAGCAGGCTTCTCTGCCTCTGCTACCTCTGTGTTCTCAGCTTCGGCAAGCGCCTGTTCAGCTTCTGCCATCAACACTTCGAAGGCACTCTCGCGGTCGATGGGCGTGTCATATTTGCCGTAGATACGTGACTGTTTGATGAGGTCCAGACGTTGACCTTCCGTAATGGCACCAATCTGTGACAGTGGGAATAGCACCTTCGCACGTTCGACGACGCTGGGCGCACCTTTCTCATCGAGGAATGACACCAAGGCCTCACCGGTCTCTAAGTTCATGATGGCCTCGTCAGTCTTGAAAGCAGGATTGGCGCGGAAGGTATCAGCAGCGGTTTTCACGGCTTTCTGATCTTTCGGCGTATAAGCACGCAGGGCATGCTGCACACGGTTACCCAACTGTCCAAGGATATTCTCCGGGATATCGGTAGGACTCTGTGTAATGAAATAGATGCCCACGCCCTTCGAACGGATAAGACGGATGACCTGTTCTATCTTGTCGAGCAAAGCCTTCGACGTATCTGTAAACAGCATGTGTGCCTCGTCGAAGAAGAACACAAGCTTAGGCTGCGGCAGGTCGCCGACTTCAGGCAGTGTGCTGTAGAGTTCAGAGAGTAGCCACAACAGGAACGTAGAGTATAATTTCGGCTGTAGCATCAGTTTGTCAGCTGCCAGCACACTCATCACGCCCTTGCCCTGTTCCGTCTGCATGAGGTCGTAGATGTCGAACGACGGTTCACCGAAAAATTTGTCGGCTCCCTGGCTCTCCAATTGCAACAACGCACGCTGAATGGCTCCGATGGTCGCGGTAGATATATTGCCATATTTTGTGGTATACTCCTTGGCATGCTGCGATACCCAGTCTAGCATCTGACGCAGGTCCTTGATATCAATGAGTAACAGACCGCGCTCATCGGCAATACGGAACACAATGTTCAGCACACCATCCTGTATATCATTCAATTGCATCAGTCGCGAAAGCAACTGCGGTCCCATCTGTGAGATAGTGGCACGCATGGGATGGCCCTGTTCGCCGAAGACGTCGTAAAAACGTACAGGACAGCTCTGGAATTGCGGATTCTCGATGCCGAACTCCGGCAGACGTTTCTCGATAAAACCACTCATCTTTCCGACCTGCGAAATACCGCTGAGGTCGCCCTTCATATCAGCCATGAAACACGGCACACCGGCTTGGCAGAATGTTTCTGCCATTACTTGTAGCGTCACCGTCTTACCTGTACCCGTAGCACCTGCAATGAGTCCGTGACGGTTTGCCATTTTTCCTTGAATACTGAGCGCTCCATTGGCGCAATGGGCAATGTAAAGCCCCCGTTCGTTGTCTAACATAATAATCGTGTTTTAGTTATTTTCCTGCAAAGATAGTAATTTTTTCAAAGAAAATGCGTACTTTTGCAGAAAATTTATGAATAAGTTCATCAGTTTTATCAAGAATTGGACACTTCCTGTGGCTATTGTCATAGGTTCTGTGGCTTATCTGACGTTTTATTGGGTGCCTGCACTTGATACGTTAGGCAATCAGTTGAGTCCCATATTCGATGTCATTTTCCCGCTGTTTGTCTTCCTCACCCTGCTCATCACGTTTTGTAAGGTCGACTATCATCAGTTACTTCCCCACCGTTGGCATACTGGCGTTCTGGTAGCCCAGCTACTGCTTATTGCCGCAACTATTGGCATCATTTTCTGGGTGGAGGATAATGCCGAACAGAAACTGCTGTGGGAAGCCATGCTGACATGCATTATCGGACCTGCTGCTTCGGCATCTCCTGTGGTGGTTGGCAAACTGGGTGGCAATATCAGTACTATGACGACGTATGTCATCCTGTCGTCACTGGCGTCAACCATTCTCATTCCATTGGTATTCCCCATTCTCGAACCTTCTGCAGGCGTAGCCTTTCTCGAAGCCTTTCTGGTCATTCTCCACAAGGTAGCCATCGTGCTGATGCTACCCTTGGTGCTCGGATGGTTCATCAAACATTACCTGCCCCGTCTGCAGCAGAAGATTGCCGCTATGCCCAACCTCAGTTTCTACACATGGGTCATTTCGCTAAGCATTACTACAGGCATTACGGTCAAAAATATCGTTCACAGCAATGCCACTGTCATGCTGCTCTGTTGGATAGCCGTGACGACATTGATTTTGTGCTTTGTACAGTTCCTAATTGGACGAGGTGTAGGTCGTTGGTTAGGTGAAGAGGTGAATGCCGGACAGGGACTGTTTCAGAAGAATACGGCCCTCAGTATTTGGGTGGCATATATGTATCTGAACCCCGTTGCCTCCGTCGGAGCAGGATGCTACGTTTTGTGGCAGAATATCATCAACAGTTTCGAAATCTGGCAAGACCGCAAGCAAAAAACACGACAATAGCAGTCTCATGATACACCAACAAAAGTCCGCGAAACATTTCAAAAGGTTTGTTTCGCGGATTCTTCGTATCTTTGCAACCACAAAAACTATTATTTACTATTATGTTAGCGAAACGAACAGCAATACTTTCTGCTGCCTTTGTAATGGCCTTGGGCAGCACTGCACAGAATCCCTTTGTGCAGACATGGTGTACCAGTGACCCGGCTCCGATGGTGCACGACGGGACGATGTATGTCTACACGGGTCACGACGAAGATAATGCCGACTTCTTCTGGATGCAAGAGTGGCGTGTATATTCCACAAAGGATATGGTAAACTGGCAGGACCATGGGTCGCCACTGGCTTTAGAGAGTTTCTCATGGGCCGACGACCGTGCCTGGGCCTCGCAGTGTGTGGAACGCGATGGTAAGTTCTTCTGGTACATCTGTGCCCATTCAAAGATTTCGAACGGTATGGCCATTGGCGTAGCTGTTGGCGACAGCCCTACGGGTCCGTTCCGCGATGCTATTGGTAAGCCGCTGTTTGAGAACGGTTCTTGGGATCATATCGATCCCACCGTACTGATTGATGACGACGGACAGGCGTGGCTGATGTGGGGTAACCCGCAATGTTATTACTTGAAACTGAATCGCGACATGATTTCCTATAGTGGCGAACTAGGTCGTCTCGATATGACAGAGGAGGCCTTTGGCGGTCCCATCATGAGCAAGCGTGAGAAAGGCAAGCAGTACAAGGATTCTTATGTCGAGGGCCCCTGGCTTATGAAGAATCCCAAAGCCAATAGCCAACAGCCAACAGCCAACAGCTATTTTCTGCTGTATGCCGCCGGTGGAGTACCTGAGCATATCTCTTACAGCACAGCTCCGTCGCCAACAGGTCCTTGGAAGTATGCTGGTGAGATTATGCCGTTGTGTGACACGAAGTCGTTTACCAACCATTGCGGTGTGGCAGACTATAAAGGTCACAGCTACTTCTTTTATCACACGGGCAAGTTGCCCAATGGTGGCGGTTTCGGTCGAAGTGTAGCCGTCGAGGAGTTCAAATACAATGCCGACGGCAGTTTCCCAACCATCATGCCTACCGACGAGGGCGTAAAGCCCATTGCCAAGTTCGACCCCTATCGCAAAGTGGAGGCAGAAACAATGGCATTCTCGAAGGGAATCAAGACTGAGCAAAATGATGAGGTGGGTGTGTATGTCACCGATATCCATAACGGCGATTATATCAAGCTGCAGGCCGTGCATCTCTGCTACAAGACTCCACGTACGTTTACAGCTCGTGTTGCCAGTGGATTACGTGGCGGACAGATAGAAATCCGTTTGGACAGCGTCGGAGGAAAACTCCTCGGCACGGTAGACGTTCCAGGTACTGGCGGCTGGGAGAAGTGGCAGACCATCACTACCGACTTGGCAGCACTCGACAGTTATCCCTCTCGTCTGCATACTCGTGACCTCTATCTCGTGTTCAAAGGCCGCAAGGGTCCGAAACTGTTTAATTTCGACTGGTGGGAGATGCGTGGCATAGAGCAGGTTAACATGCCGTTGTTCCAGACGAAATATACTGCCGACCCTTCACCGCTGGTCATTGGCGATACATTGTTCCTCTATACCTCACACGATGCCTCTCCTGAGGATATCCCCGACGAGAACGAAAAGGGCTCTGCTGGATTCTTCATGTACGACTGGCTACTGTGGTCAACCACTGATATGGTGAACTGGACAGAACATGGTGCTGTAGCATCACTGAAGGACTTCCCTTGGCGCAGTCGTGAGAATGGCGCCTGGGCCATCCAGACGGTAGAACGTAATGGCAAGTACTATCTCTATGCGCCCCTGCATGGTCATGGCATTGGCGTCTTGGAGGCTGATTCGCCTTACGGTCCCTTCAAGGATCCTTTAGGCAAACCATTGGTTTGGGATCAGAGCAACTGGTATGACATCGACCCCAGCGTATATACCGACGACGATGGGCAGGCCTATATGTATTGGGGTAATCCCCATACCTTCTGGGCAAAGTTAGGCAATGATATGACCTCGTTGACCAGCGAAGTGACAAAGTTGCCCCACATCCCTAACTATCAGGAAGGTCCGTGGTTCTACAAGCGTAACGGTCACTATTATCTCGGCTTCGCCTCGACCTGCTGTCCTGAGGCGTTGGGCTATGCCATGAGCGATTCGCCCACAGGTCCTTGGGAATGGAAGGGCTATATTATGAAACCTACTCAGCGTGACCGCGGCAACCATCCTGGCATCTGCGACTTCAAAGGTCATTCGTATGTCTTTGGTCAGAATTACGACCTGATGCACCTCGACACTTACGTTCACCACGAGCGTCGTAGCGTCTCTGCCACGGAAATTACCTATAATGCCGATGGTACTATTCAGGAGGTTCCCTATTGGATGGACCAACAGCCTATGAAGCAGCTGCATTGGCTGAATCCCTACCAGCGTGTAGAGGCTGAGACCATGAACTGGGGCTATGGTCTGAAATCATCGAAGATGGGCATCCAGAATACGGGTGTCGTCAAGGATATGCCAGCGTCCACTGGCAAACGCAATATGTATATCTACGACATCAATGACGGCGAATATATCCGTCTGCGTGGTGTCGACTTCGGCAGCAAAGGTGCCAAGCAGTTCAGCATCATCGCCGCTGCTGCCGCTCAGGCGGGCTGTACCGTTACCCTGATGTTAGACAGCGTAAAGGGTGATGTCATTGGTACTGCAACCATCAAGAGTACAGGCTCAGCAGACAAGTACAAGACTTTCTCGACGAAGGTAACAGGCGCTACTGGCGTTCATGACCTCTACATCTGTTTCAGCAAGGCTCAGGGCGACGTTCGTCTCGATTATTGGCAATTCAAGTAATTTACAAATATGAACAAAACTTTATTATCAACTTTGGGGTTGTGCCTGGCAGCAGTTGCTGCTATGGCACAGAACCCTATCATCCGTGACCAATATGCTGCCGATCCTACGGCACGTGTATTCAACGGTAAGGTGTATCTGTATCCGTCGCACGACATCTTCCCTCCAGAGGGACAGCGACAGGATTGGTTTTGCATGGAGGACTACCACGTGTTCTCCTCCGAGAATCTGACGGACTGGACTGATCACGGTGTGATTGTCACCCAGAACAAAGTACCCTGGGTACGTCCGAACTCCTATTCGATGTGGGCACCTGACTGCGTCGAGCGCAATGGAAAGTACTATTTCTATTTCCCATCTTCTCCTAAAGACGGCCGTGGTTTTGGCATCGGTGTGGCTATCGCCGACAGTCCTGAGGGGCCGTTCGTATGTGAACCAGAGCCTATCAAGGGTATCAATGGTATCGACCCCTGTGTGCTTCAGGCTTCCGACGGCAACGCCTACATCTTCTGGGGTGCTGGCCGTTGTGCCAAGCTCAAGCCCAACATGAAGGAACTGGCCGACGACACGCCCAAGGAAAAGGTGAAGTGGGGCGACCGTGAGTTTGAAATGTATGGCGTCAACTGCCTGAAAGACCTGCCAAGCCGTCAGGCTGAAGGTCCTTTTGCCTTCGAGTATAATGGCAACTACTACCTGACCTATCCGTATGTCAGGGAGAAGACCGAAGTGCTGGGCTATGCCATGAGTAAGAATCCTATGGGTCCCTACGAATACAAGGGTCTGATTATGGCCGAGCAACCCAACGGCTGCTGGACCAATCATCACAGCATCATTAACTACAAGGGCCAGTGGTATCTGTTCTATCACCACAACTACTTCTCGCCCAGTGATGACAAGCGCCGTTCGGCCTGCATCGAGAAGCTGTCCTTCAATCCCGACGGCACCATTCAGGAAGTGAAGCAGACCATTCGTGGCGTGGGCATCAACAAGGCTACCGAGAAGATTGAGATTGACCGCTACAGCACGGCCAGCGAGGGTGTCACCAACGAACTTATTGATACCGTCAACACCTTCCGCAGCTACATGGCCACCTTACCAAAGAAAGGCAGTTGGCTGAAATATGACGATGTGGATTTCAGTTGCATCAAGGACGGCTACATGATTATCAACGTAAAGGCTGCTGACAATACCGAGCTGTGCGTCCGCGAGGGCAGTGCCAAGGGTAAGGTCATCGCTCGTGTCACACTGACAGTAAGGCCCGAGGAACCTGCTAATCCTATGATGGCCCGCTTCCGTCGTGACCTGCGCAACCAGTGGCTCACACAGTCCGTCAATTTGGAGTACACACCGAAGGGTGTCAACAACCTCGTCGTTACCAACGAGGGCGATGGTGAACTCAGCGTCAACTGGGTACAGTTCAAAAACCGTCCTGACTACTTTACACATGTAGGGACTGGTGCAACTCCGTCGCGCCCTGATGACGAAGGCTTCATCCGTCGCTGGATGCTCTTGGAACCTATCGACAAGCCTAATTCAGGCAACACCGTCTTTACTGACAGCTATCTCCGCGAACACTTCAACCGCGAATATTTCAAGGGTCAGCAGACCATTCTGCCGAAGGATGGTCAGAAGGTGACAGCTGTGTTCCAGCAAGAACAAGCCCCCGCAGGCTTTGGCCGTGGTGCTCAGCAGCAGCCAGAAGGTCCTCAAGTGAAGACTGTCAAGCAGACGCTGACGTGGCATGCGTTGGAAAGCAATATGTTCAATGTCAAGTTGTTCCGCTTCGCTGAGAAGTGGGGCACGAAAGTCTATGGCGTGCTCTTCTGGGCGGTGACCATCATCGATTGCGACGAGGACATCCCGAACGTCCGTCTGGCTGTCGGGTCTAATTCTGCCTCTATGTGGTGGCTCAATGGCGAGGAAGCTTTGCTGCTCTCTGGCGACCGCCGTATGGTGAAGGACGACGCCATGTCGCCACGTCTCACCCTGAAGAAAGGCCGTAACATCCTGCGTGGTGCTATCATCAACGGTCCGGGCATGAGCGACTTCTGTGTCCGTTTCCTCGACGAGAAAGGTAACCCGGTAAAGAATTATAAGGTAACAACATCCTCGAAATAATATAATAACGACATAACGACTATGAAAAAAATATATAGCATCCTGGCAGCACTCGCTATTACTGCTGCTGCCAATGCGCAAATCGGCGCACCATACATTCACGACCCCTCGACCCTTGCCGAGTGTGACGGTAAATGGTATACCTTCGGCACAGGTGGCGGAGGTATCATCTCAGACGACGGCTGGAGCTGGCATAGCGGTGCCGACCGTCCCGGTGGCGGTGCAGCTCCCGACATCATGAAAATCGGCGACCGTTACCTTTGTATCTACGGAGCCACTGGTGGTGGTCTTGGCGGTGGCCATGCTGGCCGCATCCTCACCATGTGGAACAAGACCCTCGACCCAAAATCGCCCGACTTCAAATGGACGGAGGCGGTAGAGGTCTGTGCCTCTGATGGTATGGAGGATCAGGACGCCATTGACCCAGGCATGCTTCTGGATCCCACCACAGGTCGTCTGTGGGTCAGCTACGGCACCTATTTCGGCACCATCCGTCTCATCGAACTTGACCCGAAGACGGGATTCCGCGTCAGTGGCAACAAGGAGAAGGACATCGCCATCGACTGCGAGGCCTCTGACCTCATCTACCGCGACGGCTGGTATTATCTGCTGGGCACTCACGGCACTTGCTGTGACGGCGTCAATTCTACCTATAATATTGTAGTAGGCCGTTCGCGTAGCGTCGAAGGACCCTATCTCGACAATGTTGGCCGCGACATGTTCCACGGTGGTGGCAAGATGGTCGTTGCTGCCGAGAAGCGTGCCTGTGGTGCAGGACACTTCGGACGTACCATCATCGACGAGGGTGTCGAGGTGATGTCATTCCACTGGGAGGCCGACTTCGAGCTGAGCGGACGCTCCACACTGGCCGTCCGTCCGATAGTATGGAAGAACGGCTGGCCTGTCGCTGGCGACAATTTCAAGGGTGGCAATTTGGCAATCCTCAGCGAGCGTCGTGGCTATGCCCTCGAACTTACCGTCGATTTCGTCCGTATGCAGCAGCAGCGTCAGGGTTGGTTCAACCGCGACCAGATGCAACAGCCCGTCAAGCCCATCGCCAATCAGACACTCGATGAGGTGAAGGCCACATGGCCCGCAGGTGACATCCCTGCCCGCATTGGCGACTACATGTACCGTCCTCACCAGCGTTGGACCATCACTCCCGTCGATGCCGCTGGCGGCTATCTCAGCAATCCCTACTTCAAGATCACCATCGAGGGTACCGACCGTGCACTCGCCGCTACTGCCGACAAGGAGGTGACCACCGTTCCTGCCTATACCGGCGCCGACGAGCAGCTCTGGCGTATCGAGCAACTTACTGATGGCACCTATCGCATCATGCCGAAGGCCATCCCCGGCATCGAGGGCACCAATACCACGTATTGCCTCTACTCTGCTGGTGATTCCACGCCGACACTCGCTGTCTACGATTTCAACAGCGACAACAGCAAGTGGAACTTTAAGTAGTGATTGTTTTTATCGGAACAACGAGAAGTTCACGCTGCCATACTGGCGATGCTCCACGAAATGTGGATGTTCCGAGAAGTCATAGTCCTTTCCGTGCTCCAGCACGAAAAGGGCTTCTTCTTTCAGTAGCTGGCGTTCGAATACAAGGTCGGGTAGGGTAGCCAGTTCTTTCAGCGCGTAGGGAGGGTCGGCAAAGATAAAGTCAAACTGCTGCTTGCACGACTTCACAAATCGGAACACGTCACCACGGATGGGGATGATATTGGCTATTGGGTCTTCGCTATTAGCCGTTAGCTTTTTCATGCAGTCCTGGATAAACCGGTGGTGGTCGCGGTCCAGTTCCACACTGACCACACGACTGCAGCCTCTTGACACCAGTTCGAGCGAGATGCTGCCCGTTCCGGAAAACAAGTCAAGGGCCTCGGCACCGTCGAAGTCAACATACTGCACGAGCACATTGAAAATGTTCTCCTTGGCAAAGTCCGTCGTTGGACGTGCCTTGAACGTTCGCGGTATGTCGAAATGCCGCCCTTTATATTTTCCAGTGATAATCCGCATCTTAATTCCTTATCAGATACATCAGCATCATGTCGTAAGGCATCCCCTCCACCAGCGTGGCGGGAGCCCGGTTGAACTCCCCTGTGGGATTGCTCACAAACACACGCTTCAAAAACTTCTGCAACAGTGCTTTCAGTTCTTCCTTGTCTGCCATTTGTCCGGCCAGATGCAGCTCGTCACTCTGCGCATCCAGTCCTAACTGCTTCCAGGCAGACAACAGGAAATAGACGGTATCCTCCGTAGTGCCGACGTTATAGACATTCTGAAACTTCAACCTATTCTGCCCAAAGGCAAACACCTCTATCTTCTTGTCGTGGAAATAGCCATACAACTTCTGGCTCTGACCCGTAAAACTTTTCTGATACATGTGATGCCAGACTGACGACATCAGTGGCTGAAAGTTGACCTGCAGGAAACGGTCGCGGAGCACCTGATACAGATCTTTCTGCACGGAGAACACTGCCACAGCATTCAAGTCGGGCAATATGGTATGCGTCACCAATTGCTGTTCCCGCTGGGTAAAGGCATGCTGATACAGCTTCACCTGTTCCTCTTCGTTGAACAGGCTGACAGGAATGGTCAGCACGGGCGAATCCATCATCACCACAACCTTATTGTATTCGTCCTTCAGCATCGTCACCGTCTGCAGGGCCTCGCGCATATTCGCAGCCAGTGCAATACCGCTGTTCAGCGGATAACGCTCAAATTTGACGGTTTTCTCTTCAGTAGTCGACAGCATGATGCCGTCACGACTGATTCGTATGATGAGTCGTTGCTTGTTCATTGTCTATTTCTCCATGATGCTCAGCACACACAACACGGCCAATACCGCACAGATCAGTGCCAAGAGGATGTTTGTCTTCTGTATTTTCGTCATTCAGCCGACAAAGTTACGAATAAGTGAGCAAAGAACCAAAGGAAAACGCGTTTTTCTTTGTTCTTTCGAACGAAAGGACTCGAACTTTGTTCGCTTGGCTCGTCCAAAAACTTCTCCAAGGGAGAAAAGTACGAAAAGAAAATTCGAGCCCACCAAACGATGAGCCCGAATAATTATGAATTTTCCGCTGAATGACGCAAAGGTGTTTCGCAGTTGTAAAAACGTCGGAAACACTTTGTCACAAAGGCGGTGACACTTTGTTACGCAAGCAGTTACAAAGTGTTACGATATTTTTTGTTATTGCGTAACTTGCTATAATTCAAGCGATAAGCGATGTTTCAAACCATAAAAGATGGTTTTTAAACGTAAAGAATGAATAGTTAGACGTAACCATTCATTATATAACTATCTATAAATAAGCTAATTAGCTATTATAATGAATAGATGAATAGTGTTTTCAAACATTTCTATGAATGAAATTTTTAGTATCACATTTTGGCAGATATGACGGGTGTTGCCGTTAATACTGTTGTAGCTATTGAGCGCGGCGAGGGTGAAGAGGGGGTCACCCCCTCTTTCATTTTTCGATGAGTATGCGGGCGTCGACAGCGATGACGTCGTCACCATCAGCCAAGAGGGGATTGATGTCGATCTCCTTGATCTCAGTGGCGAAGCGGAGTAGGGTAGAGAGACGGACGATGATGTCGGCATATTTCTGTTCGTTGATGCCCTGTTGTCCGCGCGTACCTTGTAATATTTTATAGCCCCGCAGACCGTGGATCATGGAGAAGGCCTCGCCGTAGGTGAGCGGTGCGAGACCGGAGCGGACGTCCTTGAGGACTTCGACGAAGATGCCACCGAGTCCGCAGAGCACGACATGACCGAAGCGTTCCTCGTATTTGGCGCCGATGAAGAGCTCGGTGCCCCGGAGCATCTTCTGAACCATGACGCCCGTAGCGCCGGGAATCTGCATCATGCGGTCGAACTCGAGTGCGAGATGTTCGGGGGTGCGGATGTTGAGCGCGACACCGCCGACATCGCTCTTGTGGACGGGCCCGACGACCTTGGCGACGACGGGATAGCCGACGCGCTGGGCGAAGGCGGTGAGTTCGTCCTTCGACGTGGCGACGAGTTCGGGAACGAGGGGGATGCCGGCACAGGAGAGGATGTCGCGGACGGTCTGTGGCGGTACGTAGCCGTTTTCCTCGATGCCGAAAATGATTTTGTTGAGTCGTGAGATGTCGATGCCGTAGAGCTGTACCTCGGGGGGTGCCGGTGCGGGGGTGTTCATGACCTGCGACAGGGCGGTGGCCAGCGTCACCTCGTCGGAGAAGTTGACGTGGCCCTTCTGCAGGAATTCCGCCACCTCAGGGCCTGCGGTATGGAGGCTGGGGAGGATGGGGAAAATCGGTTTCTTGCATTCGAGAATCTTCTGGTGCAGCGTCTCGTAGGCCTCGTAGAGCGTGGAGAGTCCCGGTGTGCCGTAGATGACGGCAATGGCGTCGATGTTGTCGAACTTGTGCTCGCAGTAGTCGAGGGCCAGTCCGAGTTGGGCGGCGGTACCCGTGGCAAGGATGTCGATGGGGTTGGCAACAGCAGAGCCCGGGAAGAGCTGTTCCTTCAGTTCGTCGGCATATTTAGAGGTAAGAGGTGAGAGGTCAGAGGTGAGACTCGGGACGTTCAGACCACCCTTCGAGAGGGCATCGGTGAGCATGACGCCAGGGCCACCGGCATGGGTAACGATGGCGAAGTTGCGCCCTTTGAGCGGCGGCAAGGTGAAGATACAACCCACGGTGGTGAGTTCCTCACGGCTGAAGCAGCGTACGATGCCCGCCTTGCGGAACAATGCCTCGACGGCCGAGTCGCTGGAGGCGATGGCCCCCGTATGGCTGGATGCCGCACGACTGCCACTTTCCGACGATCCTGCTTTGATGGCTGCTATGCGACAGCCCTTGCGGATGAGTGAGCTGGCATGGAACAGCAGTTTGTCGGGGTTGGAGATGTTTTCGATATAGAGCAGCTTGACC
>CADCDY010000046.1 GCA_902800245.1 uncultured Prevotellaceae bacterium | reverse complement strand
TTGATGTCTCTAAAAACGCGTGCAAAATTACGAAAAAAATTCGAGCCCACCAAAAGGTGAGCCCATTTTCTTATATTACGTAGAACATATTCATCTCCAGCCATAGGATGATGTAACCAATAATCCAGCCCAACAGCACCTTGGGCGTCATGTGTTTCACATACCAACCAAGACGTACATGTTCCATTCTCATCAGGGCAAGACCGCTGATGCTGCCAATCGTCAGCAGACAGCCGCCGATGGCTGTCGTGTATGCCACGACACTCCAATAAGCGCCGTTTGTGCCAAGTGCGCCGCCGCCCAATGTATAGAGCGAAATATTGGAAATGGCGATGGTGAACGAATCGACGATGGAGCTGAGCATTCCTGCAAGAATCCCCATGAGCCAAATGTCGTGAATGTAAGTATCGAACCATCCTGCCACGTCGCTCCATACACCCGTCTCCGTAACCACACCCATGCCGAGCAGAATGCCCATGACAAACAACATCTGCTGCAAAGCCCCATATTGCAAGGCGCGCGGAATGCGACGCTGAGCCATCTGGTCGGCCTTCATCAGTTTGCGGTTGAAGGCTTCGTTGACTACCCACAACACCGACAACACACACAATGCGCCAAGGAAGGGAGCCAGCTTAGTAATGTTGTGGAAGGTAGGAATAAACCATAATCCGCCAATGCCAACGATGAGCATGACGAAACGTTGCCAGCGGTTCAGACGCGTGTCGTCGCCACGATAAGGCGAAGGATTCCAAGCTGTATCGAGACGGTCGGGTAACTGTCGGTTAATCAGGACGGTAGGGATAATCCATGCCACCAAGGCAGGTATGAGCAGATAGGCCGAGAATCGGCTGGCCGTCACGGCACCACCGTCCCAAAGTATCAGTCCGATAGGGTCGCCAATGACCGTAAAACTACCTCCCGCATTGGCGGCAAGGACGATGGCAGAACCCACCAACATGCGCTGACGGGAGTTTTGCAGGATATTATGCATAATGACCAGCATCATCGTTGCCGTCGTGAGGTTGTCAAGATTGGCCGAGAGGATAAATGTTGCGAGGGTAATAGTCCACAACAGCCGTTTCGAGTTGCGCGTACGAATCCATTCGGTAATGAAGTCGAAACAACCGTTGTTGTTGAGAATTTCCACTATCGACATCGTGGCCAGCAGGAACATAACAATGGCTGCCGCCTTGCCGACGTAGTTCAGAAACACATTATTGTAGATGAACAACTTGACCTTCTCACTGGTAGGCTCGGCACCATTGAGCCACTCCTGATAATCCAGCGGATGTTGGTCGGCCACGAAATCAGGAACATGGCGATGGCGGCCTTGTTGACTCCTGTCAGATGACCTGTGGCTATGAGCACATAGGCCAAAATGAGCATTGTTACAATAATGAGCGTCATGGACTTTGAACTTTAATCTTTGAACTTTTTGATTTGAACCATTAATCATGAACCATCATTCGGGCATGACGTAGCGGTCTCCTGTACTGCGGATGAGTTCACGAGCGTAGCCAGGGGCAAAACCGGGACGCTTAACAGTAGCGCCGAGTCCGTATTTCGAACGTTTGAAGACTCCGTTCTCATCGGGTTTCACGGCCATATCGTTGTATTTCACCACGAGATAGAAAGCCAGCTGCTGCCAGCGCGCGAGCATTTGCTGAGCCTGTTGAACGCAATAGGCATTGAGGAATCGCTGCATCTCGGCGGGTTCCATCTTCATGGCCTTGGCCTCGATGTCAGGCTGCTGGGCAAAATAGGCATTCTGCAGGGAGTCGCGAACGGCCTTCAACGACGGAAAGAGCATCGAGTAGCGCGGATAAACCATGTTGCTGACCCAGTTCTCCACCCAGTAAGCATTCTTCATAGAGAATGTCACTTCGTCAGCACCGGGAGTGTTGTAACACTCGGGCTGCTCGGTCATCGAACAATAGATGGGGGTATAAGCCACCATGTTGCCGTCGTCGTTGCCAAACCAGAAACAACCTCCAACCTGTCGGGGCATCCACGAACGCATCTGCGAGACGTAAGTCCAAGCTGTCTGTTGCGTCGATGTCGGACGTTCGTTGAAATATTTCTTGCCATCCACCTTATAATATAATGGTGTAGGACGATAAGGCATTTGCCAGATACCGCCACCGATATCCGTCGAGTCTATAGCCAGCGGCGTTCCTTCATAGTGGTCACGCATGTCGTTCATAATGTCCTGTACGCTCACCTTCTTGTCAGGAATCACCCACAGAGGCATGTCCTCGGCATCCTTGTCCTTACCCAACGCCCAAGGCAGATAGCGATCCATACCCTTCACGTGGTGATTGAAGAAACTCCACACGCGGGCATCACAAATGCGACGACCACTGAAATCGGGGAAGGCGTAGGCATTCTTAAACGAGAACTCCTCGTCCTTGCCGCTGAACCAGCCCTTCTTACGAGCATATTTGATGACGTTCTTCGAATACAGCACGTTTTCCTTATCCTTCAACGGAAACACACCGATGCGGCTCTGATTGGCATGTCCGCAGATAGCGTCATCGGGAATACGACGGGCAACCCAAACGACACGTTCTTTCGATACGTTGCGGTCAGGACCACAACCCTGCATCTCCAGAATCCAAGCCTCTTCGGGGTCGCAAATGGTAAACGTCTCGCCTTCGCTACAGTAACCGTATTGCTCCACCAAAGTAGTCATCGTACGGATAGCTTCGCGGGCGGTCTTTGAACGTTGCAGCGTGATATAAATCAATGAACCATAGTCAATTATACCTGTCGAATCAACCATTTCCTCGCGACCGCCATAGGTGGTTTCGCCAATGGTTACCTGCCACTCATTGATATTGCCAACGACATTGTAGGTCTCTTCAGCCTCGGGAATTTCTCCGAGGTATTTGTTCGTGTCCCATTCGTAAATCTTCCGCATCTCGCCTTTCGCGTGTTTGCCGGCAGGATAGTGGTAGAGCCACATAAACGCGCCATACGAGTCGGCATTATACGAACAGATGACACTGCCGTCTACGGAGGCTTTCTTGCCCACAATAAAATTGGTACAAGCCAGCGAATAAATCCCAGCCATCATCACCGTCGCTAATAGCAATATTCTCTTCATATCTCTTAACTCTAAACTATTATCTTTTAACTCTAAACTATAAAAATCTCTTGTCCGTCGTACGCCATTTGGATGTCCTTCGGCAACGAGGCGTTCACCTCTTCGTGGCGGCCAATATCGTGACTCGAATGGATGAGCCACGTCTGTTGTGCACCAATCAAACGGGCAAAATCCACGGCCTCAGCCAGTGTCTGGTGCGAGTGGTGAGGCTTTTGTCGCAGGGCGTTTACCACCAGCACTTCGGCACCTTTGATGTAATCCAGTTCTCCGTCGTCAATGGTCTTCATATCCGTGATATACGCCAACGGACCAATGCGGAAACCCAATATCGGCAGATCGTGATGCATCACTTGGAATGGCATGATGTCGAGATCGCCAATGCGTAAGGCTTCGTGGGGATGAATCTCGTGCAACTGAATGGCCGGCACGCCTGGATAGCGGTGTTCGGCAAAACAGTATGGCAACATCTCGAGCATGCCCTTGCAGGCTATGGGGTCGGCATAGACATTGATCTCGCCAAACTGACAGTAAGGGCGGATATCGTCCATTCCTCCCATGTGGTCGTAATGGGCGTGGGTAATCAGGATTCCGTCAATCTTGCGGAACGGCTGATTCATAATCTGCTGACGGAAATCGGGACCGCAGTCGATGAGCAGTCGTGTCTGTTCGGTCTCGAGGAGTGCCGAACAGCGCAGACGCTTGTCCTTTGCGTCCGTACTGCTGCACGTGTAGCATTGGCAACCGATAGTCGGCACGCCACACGAGGTTCCCGTTCCTAAAAATGTCAGCTTCATATAATATTTACTTCCGGATGTATGTCTATTCCAAATTTCTCGCGAACATCCTTGCGGATGGTTTCACACAGCGTCACGACTTCCGCGCCTGTGGCACCGCCTCGGTTGACGAGCACCAGCGCCTGTTTGTCGTGAACTCCTGCACGACCCAGCGAACGACCTTTCCAGCCACACTGTTCAATCATCCAACCGGCAGGAATCTTTTCGTGGCCGCTGTCGATTGTGTAATGAGGCATGCCTTCATACTGTGCTGCCAGCGATTCATATTTCTCGCGGTTCACCACGGGATTCATAAAGAAACTGCCTGCATTGCCCATCACTTTGGGGTCGGGCAACTTGGCATTGCGGATATCGATGATGACGGCACGCAACTGTGCTGCCGTAGGATTGCTGATGCCTTTTCGTTCCAGCTCTGCACGGATATTACCATAGTCCAATTTGGGCTCGAACGTCGATTGCAACGCGTATGTCACGTGAGTCATCAGAAACAGGTTCTTCCAGTCGTGCTTGAAACGGCTGTCGCGGTAGCCATACTGGCAGTCGGCATTGCTGAAAGTCCGCAACTGTCCCGTAGTAATCTCAACGGCTTCGACTTCGACAATCAAGTCTTTCGCCTCGACGCCATAGGCGCCGATGTTCTGCACGGCGCTGGCTCCAACATCGCCTGGAATCAACGACAGGTTCTCGGCACCATAGAGTCCTTGCTCCACAGCCAGTGCCACTACCCTGTCCCACTCCATACCACTGCCGCAAGTCATCCTGCAACCGTCGATGTCGACGCCCATCAGTGCGGAGTGAACCACAATGCCCTCGAAGTCGCTAGTCAACAACAGGTTGCTGCCTCCACCTATTATTATATATGGATCGGCGGCTTCTCGCAAGATAGCAGCCACACCTTTGGCCTCTTCCACAGTGCTGTATTCCAAAAACCTACTGCACCGCGCCTCAATGCCAAACGTGTTATGCTCTTTTAGGCTGTAGTTCGCTATATCTCTCATTCTTACCTCTTACTTCTTACCTTTGACATCTTACGTCGACAGCTTCGTCAATTTCCATTTACCGTCCTTCCGCGTGAAACGCATCTCCAATTCCATACCGTTCGCAATGCCTCGCAACACGAAAAGTTTCTTGTTGCCACTCTTTTGCGGCTGACCATAGATAATATTGAAAATCATCTTCTGCGGCAACTCAGGCGCAAAGGCTTCCCACGTGTCGGACGATATCAGTCCTTCCATACGTGCAAAGTCGTCGTCGGGGTCTGGACCCTCAAACTCGATGGTTTCGTTCAGACTTTCCAACTGGAATTCAAGATCTGTCGCAAACTTGTGGTAGAATTCCAGGAACGACGCGTTAGAAGATTGGCTGATGGGAATGGTGTTGATACTCGTCAACATCCAAGCGCCACGCAGGCGGTCAAAGATGTGTTGCACAACGGCTCCAGTGTTGAAATATATCATCTCCACGACGGCATGGTTCAGCGACGTGTCTTTCACTACCTCCATCTGCTTCTCGCTGTCGAAAATCAGCGTGTAGTAGTCCTGACGCATAAAATAGCGTTCCATCTTCCACTCGCCTTTCTCGATTTTACCCTCTTGACCGTTTTTCGTCGTCTTCAGCGGAAACAGGATACGCTCCATCTGCAGATTTTTGTTTGCCGCAAAGTTGAAAATAAAGTCGTCAAACAACTCGTCAGCGGCCTTTGGCATGGGGATATTTGCTAACAGGTCGGCGATACTGTCATTAGCCGCCGAATCTGTGCGCTCCTGCGCAGAATCCGCTGGGGCAACCTCCTCGGTTACTCCCGTCTTATTGCCTCCGCATGCTATCAACAGCACACCGCAGATTAAAGCTATAAAATACCGTTTCATCAATTTGATCTCAAATCGACTGCAAAGTTACACTTTTTCATCTAATTGACCAAAGAAAATGTGAATTTTTGTTTTACATTTTACCAGATTGTTGCGTATACTATTTTAATGTGTTGCGTTAAAAATCGTGGAATTTCTTGGATAATTGACAATATTATGCTATCTTTGCACAAAACTATTTACGTATGAAAGACTTTAATTATTACGCGCCGACGGAAGTAGTATTCGGCAAACAGAGTGAGGAGCAGGTGGCTGCTCTGGTGAAGAAGTATGGTGGCACAAAGGTGCTGGTGCATTATGGCGGAAAGAGTGCGGAACGCTCAGGACTGCTCGACAAGATTTGCGGACTGCTGGCAGCTGGCGGCGTGGATTACGTCAAGCTCGGTGGCGTAGTTCCCAATCCGAGACTCTCGCTGGCCCAGAAAGGCATTGAACTTTGCCGCAAGGAGGGTATTGACTTTATCCTTGCCGTGGGTGGCGGTAGTGTCATCGACTCGGCAAAGTGCATCGCTTACGGTGTTTGCATGGAGGGCAACGTGTGGGATTTGTATCTCGGTAAAGTCGAAGCTCCAAAGACGATGCTGCCCGTGGCTTCAGTATTGACCATCCCCGCAGCAGGCTCGGAAATGAGTGAGGCCAGCGTGATTACCAATGAGGACGGCGACGTGAAGATAGGTTACTCAAACAACATGTCGCGCCCGAAGTTCGCCATCATGAATCCCGAGCGCACAATGACGCTACCACCCTACCAGACGGCTGCCGGCGTCACAGACATGATGATGCACACCATGGAGCGTTACTTTACCAAGGACGACGACATGGACCTGACGACTGACATCGCTGAGGCCGCATTGCGATCAATGAAGAACGCAATTTTCGCCGTATTGAAGAATCCCGAGGACTATCGCTACCGCGCACAAATCATGTGGGGCGGCTCCATCATGCACAACGGCCTGACGGGTTGCGGCGTGGCTGACGATTGGGCGACGCATCAGTTGGAACACGAGCTGAGCGGTATGTTCGACGTGACCCACGGTGCTGGTCTTGCGGCCATGTGGCCAAGTTGGGCGCGCTATGTGATGCATGAGAACCTGAGCCGTTTCGTACGTTTCGCAGTGAACGTGATGGACGTGCCCAACGATTTCACAGACCCTGAAGGAACCGCCGAGAAGGGTATTCAGGCGATGGAGCGTTTCTACCACGCTATCGGCATGCCTATCAACATCAAGGAACTCATCGGCCGTGACATTACTGACGAGGAAATCAAGGAGATGACGCGTAAATGCAGTCGTAACTTCGAGCGCACCTGTGGAGCACTGAAGGTGCTCAAAGCTGAGGATATGGAGAAAATATATCAAATGGCTCGCGGCTAATGAAAGTAGGTATTATCGGAGCAGGATGGATTGCCGAAAAGGCTGCCATCACACTCAACGGAATGTCCGACTGCGAGGCCTATGCCATCGGTTCGCGGTCAATAGAAAAAGCCCAGGCCTTTGCCAAGGAGTGGAACATCCCAAAGGCTTACGGCTCGTACACGGAACTGATTGCCGATCCCGACGTTGACCTCATCTACATCGCCACGCCACATTCGCACCACTACGACGTAACGAAGGCGGCGATAGAAGCTGGCAAGCCCTGTCTGGTAGAAAAAGCCTTCATGGCCAACGCTCGGCAGACCAAGGAAATACTCGACCTCGCTCACGAGCGCCGCATATTCCTCGCCGAAGCCATCTGGACACGCTACCAGCCCGTTGTGGGCATCGTGCGCAAACTCATTGCAGACGGACGTATCGGTGTTCCCCGCCTCATCACAGCCACCCTTGGCTACTCGATGGGTAACAAGGAGCGTATTATGCGTCCAGACCTCTGCGGAGGTGCACTGCTCGACCTCGGCGTCTATGCCCTTAACTTCGTACGAATGTTTACTGATAGCGACATTGCTACTATTGATGGCACCTGTGTTAAAAGCGACACCGGCATGGACCTCACAAACGCCATCACCATCATTCTCGCCAATGGCATCCTGGCAAACGTACAGTCGTCGGCACAATGTGTAGGCGACAACATCGGCGTCATCGCCGGGACCGAGGGCAATATCATTATCGACAACATCAACAATCCGCAGACTGTTACCGTAAATGGTCCCGACCGAACATATATAGAGACCATCCGCGTGCCCCAGCAGATTACCGGTTACGAATACCAGTTCAGCGCCTGCCGCCAAGCACTCGCCGACGGACTCCTCGAACCACGTGAGATGCCGCACGCCGAGACGCTTTACATCATGGAGCTGATGGACGGTCTCCGCCGTAAATGGGATGTCCGCTACCCCATGGACTGAGACAAAAGCACTCCGGCAAATCAAGAGTAAAGGTACGAAAATTATCTGAATTATGCAAATATTTTCGCAACTTTTTTTGTTAAAAAGTACACAAAAGGGACGGTTCTTTTTGTGTACTCAAATGCGGAAAGTAGGAAATGCGGAAAGTGGACATTAAGCAGTTTCCGGGGGCGGCAGAGAGACATTATAAGTAGAAGTTTATTTAAAATTATTATTATTATAATTATTATATATACCATTATTATTTATTTCTCTTTAATTCTTTCTTTATTTTTATTTTATTACTCTAAAATACCTTAATGTCCACTTTCCTACTTTCCGCATTTCCTACTTTTTATGTCCCATGTTATATTTCTCTCAGCCCATAGGCATCATCGTTTTTAGGGTTCAACAATTATTGTAATTCCTATGCCACTTCATGGGCATAGTTCTGATAGTTTCCTAATATCTGCTCGATATGAATGACTTCAGGGCAGGAATCCCATGTGACACCACCGCCCATCAAATACCAATTCTCGCGTTCCTTGACGGGAACCTTCTTCAGCGACGGAAATGCTGACACCGGCATCACCACAGAACGGCCGTCCTGCAAGTCAACCTGAAACTTCCCACGTTTCGGAAACGAAAGTTTCTTTATCTTGGGTTTAACATCCCAATATCCTTCCTTCTTATACATCGTTAATTCTTTTTCTTTTTAACCGTAATAATTCTAATTCTCTTACCTTCCTTAAACAGCTTCCGCTGCTGGAGCAACTTCTCGTGATATTCCTGTGCAATTGCCAATATCTCACGAACTTGCGCATCAGTCAGGTCGCCTTATTACTTTCTGCGGTAGGGCTTGAGGACTGGGATTTCGTCGCAGAGGGCATCGGCAAGGAGGTTTGCGACGACGGTGGCGCCATAGATATTGTAGTGGGTGTTGTCCTGTTTGCCCTGCGGTTCGGTGGGTTCTTCGCCAGGAAGATACCACATGTGGAGCTTCTTCGAGGCTTCTGTGCCGAGACCTTGCTCGAGGTCGTGGGTAATCTGGTTGGCATCCACGAAATAGCAGTTCATGCGCTGGGCCACGTCACGCGGTGCCACGCGATAGAGTCCGTGGGTATCGACGAGCGAGTCGCCCTCCACCATCTTCGCACCATCCTTGAAGGTCTGCGTGCGGAGCTTCTCGTCGTCGTCATTCTCAGGAGCCTTTACAAGGAAATTGCGACGCACCACGGGGTTCATAAGTACAGGGATGCCACCACGTTCGCGCGTCTCTCGCACATACTTCGCCAGATTGTAGTCGAACGTCGAGCCTGGATCGGTATGACGGGCGGCTTGGGGCTTCTCGTCGTTGTGACCGAACTGGATGATGACGTAGTCGCCAGGCTTGATGAGCGAGAGCACCTTGTCCCAACGGCCTTCATCGATAAACGACTTCGACGAGCGTCCATTGACAGCATGATTGTCGACGCGGATATAGGTAGAATCGAAGCATGCCTGTAGCATCATGGCCCAGCCACGTTCCGTCTTGCCCTTCGAGAGATCCTTATTGGCGGCAGTAGAATCGCCAATGACAAAAATTGTAGTAGTTTTTTGTTTGGTGGCCGAGGTGCACACAAGCACCAAGGCCATCAATACAGCAAGTAGTTTGATTTGTTTCATTGTTTGCTTTTGTTTAGTTTTTTTCAGGATAACGGCATATCGTTATTTCGGTATTACGACATCGCGAGATTACGACAGTTTCGCGATGAGCTCGTCTGGCGAAACAAGAACCTGCTCGCCCGTCTCCATATTCTTCAGCGTTACCTTGCCGGCCTCCATCTCGCTCTCTCCTGCCAGCACCACAAAGGGAATCTGCTTGGCATTGGCATACGACATCTGCTTCTTCATCTTCGCACCGTCAGGATAGATTTCAGCACGGATGCCTTGCGCGCGTACCTTATTTATTATTGGCAGGCAATAGGCCGTTTCCTTTTCACCGAAATTGATGAAGAGCACCTGTGTGGTCTGGAGTGAATCCTTGGGATAGAGGTCGAGGGCATTGAGCACGTCGTAGATGCGGTCGACGCCAAACGAGATGCCCACACCCGAAAGGCCTGGCATGCCGAAGATACCCGTGAGGTTGTCGTAGCGACCGCCGCCAGAGATGGAACCCATCGGCGTATCGAGAGCCTTCACTTCGAAGATGGCGCCCGTGTAGTAGCTCAGGCCGCGAGCAAGGGTGAGGTCAAGCTGTAGCTCGTTGTTCAAGGCAGTGGCAGAACCACTGCCCACACTACCGAGCGTATTCAAGATATAGCGAAGCTCCTCGACGCCCTTCAGGCCGGTCTCGCTGTCTTTCAAGACTTCGGCGATGGTGTTCAGCTTTTCCTCGTTGGTGCCTTCAAGCATGATGATGGGCTGCAGCTTCTGAATCTGTTCGTCCGTCAAGCCATCCTCGCGTAACTCGGCATTCACGTTGTCGATGCCAATCTTGTCGAGCTTGTCGATAGCCACCGTGATGTCCACAATCTTATCGGCAGCACCAATGACCTCAGCAATACCCGTCAGGATTTTGCGGTTGTTGATCTTAATCTGCACGCGAACGCCAAAACGGGTAAATACCGTATCTACAATCTGCATCAGCTCCACCTCGTTGAGCAACGAGTCGGAACCAACGACGTCGCCATCAAACTGATAGAACTCACGATAGCGGCCCTTCTGCGGACGGTCGGCACGCCACACGGGTTGCACCTGATAGCGTTTGAACGGCAACTGCAACTCCTCGCGATGCATCACCACATAGCGGGCGAAAGGCACGGTAAGGTCGTAGCGCAGACCTTTTTCGCAGATTTTCGAAGCCAGACGAAGCGTGTTACGCTCGGTCAGTTCCTGGTCGTCAATCTTATTGAGGTAGTCGCCTGAGTTCAGAATCTTAAAGAGCAATTTGTCGCCTTCCTCGCCATACTTGCCCATCAGCGTTGCCAGCGTCTCCTGAGCGGGTGTCTCAATCTGCTGGAAGCCATAGAGCTCATAAACGGAGCGGATGGTGTTGAAAATATAGTTGCGCTTGGCCATCTCAACGGGGCCGAAGTCGCGCGTTCCCTTTGGAATTGAAGGTTTTTGTGCCATTATTTACGTACAATAGTTTGAGCACGGTCAGGACCGATGCTGATAATCTTAATAGGTGTTTCGAGTTCCTTTTCAAGGAAGGCAATGTAATCCTTGAAAGCTTTGGGGAACTGGTCCTCGCTGGTGAACTGGGTCATATCGGTCTGCCATCCGGGCAGCTCCTCGTAGATGGGCTCGATGCCCTTCTCGATATCGTAGGGGAAGTCGCGCGTCAGGACACCATTCACCTTATAAGCCGTGCAGGCCTTGATGGTGGGGAAGTCGTCGAGCACGTCGCTCTTCATCATGATGAGCTGCGTGACGCCATTCACCATAATAGAATAGCGTAGAGCCACGAGGTCAATCCAACCACAACGACGCTCACGACCCGTGACGGCACCATACTCGTGACCAAGGTCGCGAATCTTCTTGCCTGTTTCGTCGAAGAGCTCTGTGGGGAAAGGACCAGCACCCACACGTGTACAGTAAGCCTTCATGATGCCGAATACCTCGCTAATCTTGTTGGGACCAATACCCAAACCCGTGCAGGCACCAGCGCAGATGGTGTTTGAAGAAGTCACAAAAGGATAGCTACCAAAGTCGACATCCAGCATTGTGCCCTGAGCACCCTCGCAGAGAATGCTCTTGCCAGAGCGCAACACGTTGTTGATTTCGTGCTCGCTGTCGACAATGGGGAACTGGCGCAGATACTCCACGCCCTCGAGCCACTTCTTCTCGACTTCATCGATGTTATACTCGAAGTTCAGCGACTTCAGGATAGCCTCGTGACGAGCCTTGGCAGCGGCATACTTCTCCTCGAAACCGTCGAGGATATCGCCTACGCGCAGACCATTGCGGCTAACCTTGTCAGTATACGTCGGACCAATGCCCTTACCCGTTGTGCCCACCTTGTTCTTACCCTTCTGGGCCTCGTAAGCGGCATCGAGCACGCGATGGGTAGGCATGATGAGGTGAGCCTTCTTAGAAATATGCAGACGCTCCTTCAGCGCATGACCACTGGCCTCTAACGCTTTGGCCTCGTCCATAAACAGGTCGGGAGCCAGCACTACGCCATTGCCAATGATGTTGACCTTGCCACCCTGGAAGATACCCGAGGGGATAGAGCGCAATACATACTTCTGACCCTCGAACTCGAGCGTATGGCCAGCGTTCGGACCGCCCTGGAAACGGGCAATTACATCATACTGCGGGGTCAGCACGTCGACCACCTTACCTTTTCCTTCGTCGCCCCACTGCAAACCGAGCAGGACATCAACTTTACCTTGATTCATTGTTGTGTATATCTTAATGTTTTACTTTCTCTGCCTTTTGCTGTTTTGCTATGGCCTTCGCGTGTTTTGCCTGTTTTACCTGACAACTCTTGCAGAGACCATAGACGTATAAGGAGAAACCATCCATGCGGAAACTCTTCATATGGAGCGATCTGATGGCGTCATTAATCTTTTTGGACTTAAACTCGGTCACCTTACCGCATACCGTACAAATCTGATGGCAGTGGCTGTTGTTGTCGTAACAAGCCTCGTATTTCGTGGCACCCTGAAAGCGGTGACGAATAACCAGGCGCAATTCCATAAACAACTTCAACGTGTTATATAGCGTTGCGCGACTGACGGGAAAGCGGTCCTCGTCGTTCAATTTCTCGCCCAACTCTTCCAACGTGAAATGTTCCTGTGTATCGTAGACGGCATCAAGAATGGCAAAACGCTCAGGGGTCTTGCGTAAGTTGTTCTGCTCCAAATAATTGGACAGAATATTCCTGACAGTAGTCTTGACGTTTTCTTTCATTTTATGTGGCTATATCGGTTAAAACCGCACAAAATTACTACTTTTTCTTTAGAAAACGGCAAAAATAGTTTATAAAAAATCTAAATTAATGGATTTCGTTGCGCTTTTGGCCATTCTCTCATACACAAGACCCAGTTCTGCAAAACGCTGAAGACTCTGCATAGCTGCCTTGCGAACTGACATATACGGACCCTGAAGTGCAGAGAGTGACTGGTCGATAAACTCATTGATGCCTCGCTCATTAGGTTCTTGTCCGTTCATAAACAATCGTGACAACACGTGAAACCCACAGAGTTGGTAGTATTCCTGGTCGCTGGCAATCCATTGGTAAGCTTTTTCTGGCGCATAAGGCAAATACTGCCACAGGTTGAAAGCCGCCTGTTCGGCAATCTCCTGCGAGGGAATCTGCTCCATCCAGATATCACACACGCCGGGCAACATCTGCTCGGGTGGCATCAGCATCGTAGCCAGAATCTTGCACTCGCGGACATTCTCCTTCCAAAGGGCAATGGCAAGGTCGTATTGGCTCTTGGCTTTTGGCTCTTGGCTATTAGCTTTTAGCTCTTCGGCCTTGGCTTTCAGACGCGGGAGCGTAGCACCCCAATTGAGATGATAGTTCAAGCCCTTGTCGCGCATCGACTGAGCAACAGCACCATCCATCATCAGACGAAACGACTGCTTGATTTCCTTAACTTTATCTCTTACATCTTCCATCTTACATCATCCATTTTACATCGTTCCGTACTCTTGTCCATAGCGTAGCATTTGGTGAACATAACTCTCGGAATAGTCGACCTGAATGTCGCAGATTTCCCCGTCGGCATCGAGAACGGGAATGAGCCGAGGATTGATGAAACCCTTATAAGGTGCTAAGTCCAGTTTCTTGTAACGAGCCAGCACCTCTTGATGAAGGTCAGCATCGACCTTGATGGCATAACGCTCAACCAACTGACGGGCTGCATCATAATCTCCCTCGCTCTTAATACGCTGAATCTCAGCCAGCAAACGTGCAAACAATTCACGTAATGCTTCATAGTCATTTACGCGTACAAAGGTCTTGTCATCGCGCTTCTCCATCGTAATCACCTCCCCACCCTGTTCGTAGCACCAATGGGCTATCAGGGCACGATTGCGCATGTGGGCTTCCTCTATCTGCCGGCCTGGTTCAATGCGGATGAGCTGGGTCATCAGACCATTCATAATATAACTGTAATACTGCGACTTATATGCCTCGGCATCAGGCACAAGACCAAGGTCAATCAGCTTTTGGTCTGCGATATAATAAAGTCCAAAGAGGTCGGCACGCGCCTCCTCAATGGTGTTGCCGTATGCTTTCAACGCATCAGGATCAGTACCGGGCAACAACTGTCCACTACCGTGACCCAAGCATTCGTGCAGGTCTGTATGCAGGTCGTCACAAACGTCGCCATACTTCTCTATCAAGGCGAGTGTGGGTTCGTCGATGACAAATTCCTCCTTGAAACCATTGCCGTGAGCGGCCTTGTTGTAGGCATCGGTAATGTTAGAAATGGTGATGCTCTTCGAACCATGCTCCGCACGAATCCAGTCGGCATTAGGAAGATTAATGCCGATAGCCGTTGAAGGATACTCTTCGCCTCCGAGCATAGCGGCACAGATGGCATTGGCAGTAACGCCCTTGACATGAGGCTTGCGGAAGCGTGGATCAACGGGCGAATGGTCCTCAAACCACTGGGCATTGCGGCTGATGGTCTGTGTTCGCTTGGTGGCCTCCAAATCCTTATATTCCACGATACCCTCCCACGAGCCTTTCAGACCTAACGGGTCGCCATAAACCTCGATAAAACCGTTGACAAAGTCTATCCTACCCTCATGTTCACCGACCCACTCGATACAGTAGTCGTTGAACACGCGCAGGTCGCCAGTCTTATAATAATTAATAAGGAGAGCGATAATGCGAGCCTGCCGTTCATTCTCGGCTACCGTCATAGCCTTCTCCAGCCAATAGACAATCTGTCGGATGGAATTGCCATAACGACCGTTGGCCGACCAGACATCTTCATGGATGCCCTTGTCGTCCTTGACCAACGTCGAGTTCAAGCCATAGGAAACGGGCTGTTTGTCATCAACGGCGGCATCTTTCAGCTGTTGATAAAATGCTTCTGCTTCCTCCTGCGTCACACCATCGTAGAAATTACAGGCCGAAGTCACCACCAAATCCTCACCATCGGCTTTATTGACGCGTTTGGGCAGGACATTGGGGTCAAAAATGACGGGGAAAAGTTCATTCATCAGCTCACTGACAGTTTTATGGCGGTAAAGTGGTAGTTTACTTACTTCAAGCTGGCAGATTACTTGCCTTAACCATTCCAGACTGAATCCGGGCTCAAATTTGTCGCAACCATAGTGGTGATAGATGCCATTCGAGAACCACAGACGCTTCAGGTAGATTTCCATCGCCTTGAAATCGTCACACTCGTGGTCGATAGCATCACTGGTATATACGGCTTCCAGCATCTTTCGAATGCGGATATTATACTTACCAAACTGGTCGAAGGTGATGTCGCGACCATAAAGCGTAGCCTTCGACAGGTAGTAAATCAGTTGTTTCTGACATAAAGACAATTGCTCAAATCCCTCTAAGCGGTATCTGAGCAACTGTAAATCTGCAAAGCGCTCTTCGACATAATCGAAGTGTGGCACGCAATCTTCGACGTAGTTCATTTCGCGGTAGCCTTCTTTTTCTTTTCTGGTTTTAATTTTTCAGAAGGATGTTGGGCTAGATGTCTCAAACGATACTCGCGAGGCGTCATCTTCATCAGTTTGAAGAAAGAAGCGTAGAACGACTGACGATTGGAGAAGCCGACCATATCGCTGACTTCTTGCATGCGTAGCTTCTGATACCTACGATCCACTAGGATAGCCATGGCCTCCTCAATACGGAACTTATTGATGAACGACGTATAGTTCATGTGGAAGCGCACATTGACAACAGCAGAAATGTAGCGAGTGTTTGTTCCCAATTCTTCGGCAAGTTTCTTGGCTGAATAATCTTTGTCTTTGTACTTTTTTTCCATCACAACAATACGGTTGATTTTTTCTTTCAACTCGTCCATCAGTTTAGGGCTAACGAGACTACGATAGTGAGCCTCTTTTTCCTTCTTTGCGGTAATGTTATACTTTGTCATAACCCTAATTTTGTAATGATTAAATATGATTTCGATGCAAATATACGAAATTTCTTCCACATACTTGCAAAAATTTAGTAAAAAAATATTAAATAGGCAAATTTTCTGTCGTGTCGCGTAAATTGTTGGCATTAAAGGTCTTGCAATAAAATGCCACGTGCGTCTTTCAAATAGTTTGAACGAATTTCTAATGCTTTTGCCCAATCGCCTTTCAATAGTTCGTTAATGTCCAAATCTATTTTCCATTGTCCACGTGATTCCAAACGGTCAACCATTGTACCTAACGTCAACGCCTGTGTATCCATAGCAGGAATGAAACGGCCCTCTTCACCCTTCTCGTCGTTCGTAATTTCCAGAAGCATTCCTGCATCAATCAATTCATACACAAGCTCATTAACGAATCGAATGGGGATAGACGTTTCCGTACGCAATTCTAGCAAAGAATAAGGTCGTCCTCCATTTGCAAAACGTTTGCTGATACGACTCATCAGCAGGGCACAGAGCAAAATCCGATAACGGTGGCTGATTTCGCCGGAATGAGCATCATAGTCATAATAGTCGAGATTTTGATTGGTGTAGCACAGTTCCGCACCAAACAGACAAATGGTCCATGAGATTTGCATCCACAACATAAACAACGGTAGTGCTGCAAAGGATCCGTAAATGGCGTTGTAGCTCGACAGGAAAATCTGCGAATGGATATATACAAACTGTAAGCCTTGCATGGCGATACCAGCCAGAATGCCAGGAACCATCACACTCGAAAACTTCACTCGCGTGTTAGGCATAAAGATGTAAAGCGCGATGAACATGCCTGACATCAACACGTAGGGTGAAAGGTCAATCAAGAAACGTACAGCTGTACCTAACATCAAAAAGTCAGGCAGTTCTTTGGCCGCCGTAGCCAGGAAAATACTGATACCCGACGACAACACAATAAGAATCGGTGCCACGAAGAACATGGCCAGATAGTCGGTAAATGTGCGGAACATTGAACGGCCCTTCTTTACCTGCCATATTTCATTGAACGCATCTTCGATGTTGCTCACCAACATCAACACCGTGTACAACATGAACAGCAGACCGATACCAAGGAATATGCCGCTCTTGGTATGAACCAGATAACTATTAACAAAACCGATAATCGTTTCTGCCACCTGTGGTTGCGACGACAGCGAATCGCGAAACCACACCTCTATATATTTATTATATCCAAAGCCGCGAGCTATGGCGAAGACAACGGCAAGAATAGGTACGATGGCCAGCAATGTCGAATAGGTCAGCGCCGAGGCCTTGGTCATGACGCGTTTTGCCGTAAAGAAACGTACAGCAAGTAACACTTTCTTCAGTATCTCAACACCCAAATAGCGCAAGGACGACACATCTCCTCGCGTAATTCGCCAAATGCCGATTTTCAGAAACTGTATAACCTTGTGCACAACAACTATTATCTATAATCTCCTAACTATCAACTAAAAAGAAAGCACTGTCCCTGTAAGCCGGGTTCTGTTTCTCCCGAAGGAGATGCCTGCCATTTATCTACTCCGCAGGTTACCCCACGGCTCAAGCATTCTACCCTCCGTCGTAGCACAAGGCTTTGGGCGGACAACCCTCAACCAACGGTTTACGCGAACTTGCAGCCTCCAGACGGAACAGCCCTGCGATCACCCGCAGGCTGGTGGGCTCTTACCCCACCTTCTCACCCTTACCCTTTCGGGCGGTAATTTTCTTCTCCCGGCTCCAGCTGTCACCAACTGCTGGCACTTTCACCAGTGGAGTGTCCTGTGCTGCCCGGACTTTCCTCTCGTGCTCTGCTGAACACCAGCGGCAGACCGGAACACTGCTTTCAGGCTGCGAAGGTACGAATAAATATTCAATAAAGCAATAAAAAGCGCGAAAAAGTGCAAAAAAAACACTGATTTGCTTTGTATTTTGCAAGAATATTTGTACCTTTGCAGCCCAGAATGCAATCAACAAGCAGCATCGATATATGAACAAAAAATTAAAAAAGGTACTCGTTTTAGGTTCGGGTGCCCTCAAAATCGGACAAGCTGGCGAGTTTGACTATTCTGGCTCCCAGGCATTAAAAGCATTGCGCGAGGAAGGAATCTCTTCCGTGTTAGTAAACCCCAACATCGCTACCATTCAGACTTCTGAAGGTATTGCCGACAAGGTGTATTTCCAACCCGTCACCACTCATTTCGTTACAGAGATTATCAAGAAGGAACGCCCAGACGGCATTCTCTTGGCTTTTGGTGGTCAGACCGCTCTGAACTGCGGTACTGAGCTCTACCAGAAGGGTATCTTGAAGGAATATGGTGTAGAGGTACTGGGAACCAGCGTCGAAGCCATCATGAACACCGAAGACCGCGATCTCTTCGTTAAGAAACTTGACGAAATTGCGCTGAAGACTCCCGTAAGCCACGCTGTGGAGAACATGGAAGACGCCTTGAAGGCCGCCCACGAGATTGGCTTCCCCATCATGATTCGTTCAGCCTATGCGCTGGGTGGGCTGGGTTCAGGTATCTGTCCTGACGAGAAAGCTTTCAAGGAACTGGCCGAGAGTGCCTTCACCTTTGCTCCCCAGATTTTGGTTGAGGAGTCGCTGAAAGGTTGGAAGGAGATTGAGTTCGAGACCATCCGCGACGCTAACGACCATTGCTTTACCGTTGCGTCGATGGAGAACTTCGACCCTCTGGGCATCCACACCGGTGAGTCTATCGTTGTTGCTCCTACCTGTTCGCTCAAGGAAGAGCAGGTCAAGATGCTGCAGGACATCACCATCAAGTGCGTCCGCCATCTGGGCATCGTCGGTGAGTGCAACATCCAGTTTGCCTTCAATGCCGAGACCAACGACTACCGAATTATCGAGATCAACGCTCGTCTGAGCCGTTCTTCTGCGCTGGCTTCAAAGGCTACCGGCTATCCCCTCGCCTTCGTTGCTGCGAAGATAGCTTTGGGCTACACCCTCGACCAGATTGGTGAGATGGGTACCACCAGTTCAGCCTACGTTGCTCCGTCGCTCGACTATATGATTTGTAAGATTCCTCGCTGGGACCTTACCAAGTTTGCAGGCGTCAGCCGTCAAATTGGTTCCAGCATGAAGTCTGTCGGAGAGATTATGTCTATCGGTCGCTCGTTCGAGGAGATGATTCAGAAAGGTCTCCGCATGATTGGTCAGGGCATGCACGGTTTCGTGGGCAATGACCATACGAAGTTCGACAACCTTGACGACGCACTGGCCAACCCCACCGACCTGCGTATCTTTGCTATCGCACAGGCTTTGGAGGATGGCTATAGCGTTGAGCGCATCGAACAGCTCACCAAGATTGACGTCTGGTTCCTGGAGCGCTTGAAGCATATCGTTGACTTGAAGCATGAGTTGCAGAAGTACGGCAAGCTGGAAGACCTGCCCACCGACCTCTTGCTGGAGGTGAAGCAATGTGGTTTCTCTGACTTCCAGATCGCCCGCTTCGTTCTGAAAACCAAGTCCACCAATATGGAGAAAGAGAACCTGCAGGTTCGCGAGTATCGTAAGCAGAAGGGCATCCTGCCTTCTGTCAAGCGTATTCCTACCGTTGCTAGCGAGCATCCTGAGTTGACCAACTACCTCTACTTCACCTACACCCATACGCCTGCCTTCGCACAGCCCGACGGCAAAGTTTATACCCCAGCCCACGACATCAACTACTACAAGAACGAAAAGTCTGTTGTCGTGCTCGGCTCTGGTGCTTACCGTATCGGTTCGTCGGTAGAGTTCGACTGGTGTTCGGTCAATGCCATCAACACCGCTCGCAAGCTGGGTTACAAGTCCATTATGATTAACTACAACCCCGAGACCGTGTCCACCGACTACGACATGTGCGACCGTCTATACTTCGACGAACTCTCTTTGGAGCGTGTCCTCGATGTTATGGACCTCGAACAACCTCGTGGTGTCATCGTCTCTGTGGGCGGTCAGATACCTAACAACCTCGCCATGAAGTTGCACCGTCAGGGTGTTCCCGTCTTGGGTACCAGTCCTGTCGACATCGATCGTGCCGAGAACCGCGACAAGTTCTCTGCTATGCTCGACAAGCTGGGCATTGACCAGCCTGCATGGCGTGCGCTGACCTCTTTCGAGGATGTCAAGCAATTTGTCGACGAGGTGGGCTATCCCGTGCTCGTGCGTCCCAGCTACGTGCTGTCGGGTGCAGCCATGAACGTCTGCTATGATGACGAGGAGCTGCATCGCTTCCTAAATATGGCAACCGAAGTGTCGAAAGAATTCCCTGTAGTTATCTCGAAGTTCATGACAGAGACTAAGGAGATTGAGTTCGATGCCGTTGCCGACAAGGGCGAGGTTGTCGAGTACGCTATCTCTGAGCACGTAGAGTATGCCGGTGTGCACTCTGGCGACGCCACGATGGTGTTCCCCGCTCAGCACATCTACTTCTCTACCATCCGTCAGATCAAGAAAATTGCCCGCAAGATTGCCGCCGAACTCAACATCAGCGGTCCATTCAATATCCAGTTCCTGGCTAAGAACCGCGAGGTAAAGGTTATCGAGTGCAACCTGCGTGCCTCACGCTCATTCCCCTTCGTATCAAAGATTCTGAAGCGCAACTTCATCGAGACGGCTACGAAGATCATGCTCGACGCCCCCTACTCTCGTCCCGACTCGTCAGAGTTTGACATCGACCGTATTGGCGTCAAGGCCTCTCAGTTCTCGTTTGCCCGTCTGCAGAATGCTGACCCCGTTTTGGGTGTCGACATGAGTTCTACGGGTGAGGTAGGCTGTCTGGGTGACGACCTCAACGAGGCTATGCTCAACTCGCTGATTGCTACTGGTTACCGTCTGCCTAAGGATGGTGGCAGCATCCTGATTTCTTCAGGTGGTGCCAAGGGTAAGGTCAGTCTGCTGGAGCCTGCCAAGGAACTGGTCAAGAAAGGCTACAAGGTATATGCTACCGGAGGTACCGCCAAGTTCTTCAACGACAATGGCATCGAGGCTACGCCCGTAGCATGGCCCGACGAAGAGGGGCAGAACAACGTCATGGATATGATTGCTGCCCACCAGTTCGACCTCATCATCAACGTGCCTAAGAATCACACGAAGCGTGAGCTCACCAACGGCTACCGTATCCGTCGTGGTGCCATCGACCACAACATCCCCTTGATGACTAATGTCCGTCTGGCCAAGGCCTTTATTGAGGCCTTTACGGCACTTTCACAGAACGACATCAAGATTAAGTCATGGCAGGAATATAACGCATAATAGACAAAACATTTATAAAAAAGGTGGACTGACGTTTGGCTAGTCCATCTTTTTTTTCTATCTTTGCAGACAAAACATCGAAATATGGAAATCAAGCAAGCAGAATTCTCGCTATCGGCACCTGTAGTGTCGATGTGCCCAAAGGACACGAAACCTGAATATGCGTTCATAGGACGCTCGAATGTGGGCAAGTCCAGCCTTATCAATATGCTCACCAACAACCGCAAACTGGCAAAAACCAGTGCTACGCCTGGTAAGACACTACTTATCAATCACTTTATAATTAACAAGGAATGGTATCTGGTCGACTTGCCAGGCTATGGCTATGCAAAGCGTTCAAAAAAGGAAATAGACCGCTTGGATCAAATGATTCGCGGTTACATTCTCCAGCGCGAACAACTTGTAAATGTCTTTGTCTTGGTTGACATCCGACTGGAGCCGCAGAAGACAGACCTCGAGTTCATTGAGTGGCTGGGGTTATCGTCCATTCCTTTCAGCATCATTTTCACAAAGGCCGACAAACTGACACCTAATAAATGTAAACAGGCTGTTGATGGTTACAAAAAGAAGCTGTCAGAAACTTGGGAGGAACTGCCCCCCATGTTTATCACCTCTGCCGAAAAGAAAACGGGACGCGACGACGTCCTCAACTATATTGAAGAAATCAATAAGTCTGTAAAATAGAAAAAGTTTGAATTTAAAACAGTTTTTTACTTATCTATTATCTTTTTCTTTATTTTATCGATTCCTTTCAGTAAGTCCTCTGTAGGTTCAATGATGTTTTCAGAACCCCAGAAGTCAGGATCATTGAAGTATATTACCTTGTCGTAAAAGTTGTCATGACGGAAGAATGAGTCACGTACGCGGATAGGGCGAATATCTGCACCCTCTTGGCGGTCAGTGACAACCATTTCCGACACTATATTGAAATTCGACTTAAACAAACGTCGCTTCCAGTCGCAACGGAACCGGATAACGTTTCGGATGTAGTTAAGCCGCGTCACACCTCCATCTGTCGTGTAGTCAGCAGTCAACGACAACTCGTGGGGTGTAAAACGTAATGAGAAGGGCTTCTTGCGCAATATCATTTCCGTAACTTTGTCAGGATTGCGCATGTCCAATGATAGGTCTATCTTGGTGAAGGCCAGTGTCTCGCGATTGATATACAACCGACCTGTCCACAGGGCATACGTCTCAGTCACTCTGGGGGTCAATTCTACCACATACTGCATTCTGCCATCCATCATTTCTGGCGTGCTGAAACGCAGGGAATATTTCGACAATTCCTCTTCGTTCAGCAGTATCTCTCGCTCCTTCACTATGTCGAGAATAATGGGGAGCACTGGACCACCCTGTAGCTTCACGGCCAGAGTATCACTAGCACGCTGACTGAGCAGACGACGACCCTTTAAAATCTTCACACCGTCGCCAGCATCACTCTTCTGATAGCCTGTTTTATAGATGTCCACAATACCTTCGGCAATGCTAATAAATCGCTGTCGTTTCTGTACCGTCTCGCGATAGAAGCCACGCATCAGATTCGGATTGTTCGGATAGTTGCGTTCTATACAATCAATAGCCTTCAGTACGATATCACGTGCCTCATGTCCTTCCACCACCACTTCGTCGAGCATCACGCTGCTGGCCTGCAAACGGACGGGATTGCCCTCTTGCTCCAAAGACCGACACGCTGCTGCTGTCAGACGTCGGGTCTGATAGCCGAGACACGAGAATACCACCTCACGGGGAGCAGCACTCAACTTCAGCACATATTCACCATCGGCATTCGTCACCGTACCAACACGGTTACTCATAACACTAACCGACGCCAATGGCTTCTTCGTTTTGGCATCTGTCACACGACCTCTTACTGTCCACAATGAATCTGTCTGCGCCCATGAACACAGACAAAACGCCATGAAGAGCGTTGTCAGCAAAAAACGTTTACTCTTCTCTTTCATCCAATCAAGTTCTTATGTCTGTTTCTATGACGCTGATTTTATTGGAAAGTCAAACAAAATATGCTGTATTTATAATTCCTTAACAATGTATTCAAAAATATAATACATATACTTTTGGAAATATAGCCAATTCTTCGTAAATTTGCAACCAGAAAACCTTGAACTATGCTGAAATGGCCTAAAATAATCAACAAGACCTTATCAGTCAAGTTAAGTCTGATGGTTGTCTGCGAGATAGCGCTGTTGTTATTTGTAGCGCTAGCAATAATGTTTTATTTCGCACGTCAGACATTGAAAGCAGAAGCCATGCGTAATGGCGAGCAGACATTGGAGTCGACGGTACAGCACATAGATAATATCCTTTTGAGCGTAGAACAGGCAACAGGTAACATCTACTGGAACCTTCTGGGTAAAACGAACAATCGCGAACGAATGTTCCACTATTGCCAGACTGTTATTGAAAGCAATCCATATATCGTCGGTTGTGCCATTGCAATGAACCCCAACTTCTACGATGACAAGAAGCCGTTCATGGCCTACGTTCACCGCAAGGGTTTCAACAACGAGAGCGAAGAACTGGTAATGGCTAAAGCATTCGGTGGGAAACCTTACACCCAACAGACGTGGTATACAGAACCGCTGACGGAAGGGCACGCATGTTGGATGGAACCTGTGAAGGATACTCCTAACGACGAGGCGGTGACATGCTTCTCGCTTCCCCTCTACAATGGCAATTGGAAACCTATTGGCGTATTGTCCGTAGATGTGTCCCTCGCCCTGCTTTCGCAAATCGTACTCGACGCAAAGCCGTCAGCCAACGGCTATAGCACGCTACTGGGTAAAAATGGTGCGTTTCTTGTACATCCTGATCCCGTCAAGTTATCTCACGAAACGGTGTTCACACAGTGTGAGAGCGAGGCTATAAGCAGTTTGTAATGAACGGTGAAGACTGGTATGTGTTTTACCGTCCCTTCGAACGCTCCGCTGTGCCCGGCCGAGCTATGGAGGAACTAAAATGGAGTGTAGGTGTGGTATATCCCGAGGAAGACATCTTCGGCGATTACAACCTGCTACTGACTATCGTTCTGGTCATTGCCATCATCGGTATGTTGCTGACCTGGGTGCTCTGTACACTCATCACCCACCGCCAATTGGAACCCTTGCACTTGTTGACAGAATCGGCTGAGCGCATTGCTCGCGGACATTACGGAGAAACCATCCCCGACTCACGACGCAAGGACGAAATAGGACGTCTGCAGTATCATTTCCAGCAAATGCAACGTGCACTTGCAGAGCGCATGAGCGAGTTGCAGCAATCAAAAGAAACTTTGCAGGAACGAAACGAAGTGCTTAAACTGGCATATACCCAGACTCAAGAAGCCGACCGCGTGAAGACCTCATTTCTGCATAATATGACGAACCAGATGACAGGTCCTGCGGATGCCATTGTCAAAAGCGTTACAAAACTGTGTGAACACTATCACGACAATACACGACAGGAAACTGCCAACAATGTGGACGTTATACAACAGGAGGGACAGGTCATTACGGACCTGCTTAACAGCTTGATAGAAACTGCCGAGAGTGAAAAAGGAAAGGAGGAATACGTATGAGAGAACTGATACGTCATAGTCTGTCCAGAAAACTCACCATCGGTATGTTGCTAATGGCCGCACCAGTGTTCATTCTGGCATTGGGAGGAATGTTTATGCAGTCACAGTTCTTCATCCGTCAAGAAGCACAGGAAAGTGCCAGCAACATGCTGAATACGACGGTGCAGCGTGTCAGAAGTATGATGAGTACCATAGAGACTGCCACCAATTCCAACACATGGCTTGCCGAAGAAAATTTCCAACCAGACTCGCTATTGGCTATTTCGCGACTCGTTGTTATGTTGAACAGTCATGTCAACGGATGTTGCATTGCTGCAGAACCGGATATGTTTCCACAATACGGACGCTATTTCGATGCATATACGTTGAGAGAAGGAGATACCATTATCACCGTGCGAGACGCTCCCTATGAATATTTCGAGAAACCATGGTATTCTGTTGCCCGCGAATTGGGCAAAGCCTGCTGGGTGAAGCCTTATGCCGACGACACCGAAGGAACGGTGGTGGCTACCGACCAGATTACATCATACAGCCGCCCTATTTTCCTAGAGAGCGGACAACTGGCTGGCATCATCACCTGCGACTTGTCCATGCGTCGCATAGCAGCCGTTGTAGATAGTGCTTCCGTCCCCTACCCACACGCATATTATATGATGGTAGGTAGCGACGGACAATATTATATCCATCCCGACACTGCAAAGCTCTACAAACAGACCATATTCTCCAATGCCGACCCCAACAAACATACCGATTTAATAGCACTGGGACATGAGATGACTGCGGGTAATCTCGGTGTCATGAAAGCTACGATAGACGGTGTGGATTGTCACGTATGTTACCGTCCAGTGCTTGGTACCGAATGGAGCCTCGCACTGGTATGTCCCGACAAAGACATTCTCTGGAGTTACCATAAATTGGTATATATTATTGCTGCACTGATTGGTATCGGATTGATTATTATCTTGCTGCTGTGTCAAAGCAGTGTGGCAAGGGAAATAAAACCGCTCAACAAGTTGCTGCGCCTGTCGGAGAAAATTGCCAGAGACAACAATGACGAGATTATTCTGCACACCAAGCGTACCGACGTCATCGGACAGCTACAAAACAGTTTTGCCGCCATGCAACAGTCGCTAAATTTCCACATGGGAGCATTGCGACATACCGCCGAGACAAGCAGAAATCGTAATGAAGAGTTGGCAAAGGCCACGGAAAAGGTTGAGGAAGCTGTGAGACAAAAGACACGCTTTATTCAAAACGTGTCACACCAGATACGCACACCGCTGAACATCATCATAGGTTTCGCACAAGTGCTTCGCGACAGCCTATTAACACACCAAAGTGATACAAAGGACAACGACATGCTGCCAGAAGAAGAGTTGGCAAGCATTACCGACACCATGTTACATAATGCTCATCACCTAAACCGAATGGTTCAGATGCTATACGACAGCTCTGACTCGGGTGTCTCTCAAGAGTTGCAGGCCCATAGGAATGAACTTGTTTCGTGTAACGAATTAGCTCGGGAATGTGTTAGCAGCATGAAAAATAATTTCCCCGACACAGACATTCTGCTGAAAACCGAATTGCCAGACAATTGTTGTATACACACCAGCCACCTTTACCTGATGAGAACAATTCGCGAATTGCTGTATAATTCCGCCAAGTATTCGGACGGCAAACACGTGGTGATGCACGTCACACAGACAGAGAATACCGTACGCTTCATTGTTGAGGACGTTGGCATGGGACTGTCGGAGGAACAATTGGAAATGATTTTCATGCCATTTGGAAAAATCAATGATCTGTCGGAAGGCTTGGGGCTAGGTCTGCCGTTGGCCAAGCGCCATGCCCAAGGATTGGGTGGCGACCTCACATTGGACACCACATATCAAGAGGGTTGTCGCTTCGTCGTAGAGCTACCAAAACAGTAAACAAGGAAATTTGAGAAGTTAAGGAAGTTAAAGAAGTCAACAACAATTGAAAAAAGTGAGTCAACGATTTGGTTAGTTCATTTTTTTTTTGTAACTTTGCAGCCAAATTCAGAAAAACGTGTTTCCGTCCGTGAAGCACATTATTTCCAAAACATAATTTCAACATTGATTCATTAACGATATACTGTATATTAATATGTACACGAAAGAACAATTAGAAAAACTCCCTATCCCCGAACTGATGGAGATAGCCAGTGAACTGGGAGTCAAAGTATCGCAGAACGACGAATTAGAGAATGTGGTATACGCCATTTTAGACAAGGCCGCCGAACAGGTGGCTGCAGGAGAACCCGTCACAAAGCGCAAACGTACACGTATAGCAAAAGACAATAGCAAGGTTTATACCGTCAACGGCTCGGAGAGCACCACGTTAGACAAAAAAGCCACAAAGGCTGGGAAGAAACCTACGCTGGATGCACTGATTGCCGAACAGGCTGCAGCAGAAAAAGCCGAAA
>CADCDY010000045.1 GCA_902800245.1 uncultured Prevotellaceae bacterium | reverse complement strand
ATGTACGCCTCGATGACACCTGCCAAGGAGGTGGGCGGCGACCTCTATAACTATCTGCTGCTGGGCGACAAGCTCTACTTCTGTGTGGGTGACGTCAGCGGCAAGGGAGTGCCCGCCTCGCTGTTTATGGCTCAGGCCACGCGTCTGTTCCTCACGCTGGCCAAACAGGAGATGTCACCTGCAGAGATCTGTACCCGCATGAACGATGCCTTATCGGGTGACGACAATGAGAACAATATGTTCGTGACCTTCTGGCTCGGACTCGTAGACCTCACCACCGGACATCTCTCGTTCTGTAATGCAGGCCATAATCCGCCCGTGATAGGATGTGGCGGCGACGATGTCACGTTCCTGAAGATGCAACCCAATGCGCCTATAGGCGTCTTGCCGGGGATGGAATTCGAGGGTGAAGAGATGGACACCATCAAGGGCCAGCCATTCTTCATCTATACCGACGGACTGAATGAGGCGGAAAACAAGGAGAAGGAGGAATTCAGCGATGCACGTCTGATCGAAATTTTGCACAACACCAGTTTCAGTTCATCGCAGCAGCTAATCGAAAAGCTCCGCGCTGAGGTAGAGGCTCACCGTAACGGAGCTGAACCCAGCGACGACCTCACGATGATGTGTCTCTATATACAACAAAATATATGAAACATCAAGAAGAAGACAACAATACCCCTATCATCAGGTAAGGCTCTGCACACGTGGCGACGAGCAGGATTGGACTACACTGTGCTCGAACGCCGACCCATCAGAGTTGCTTCTGTGGCTGACTATAGGAAATAGCTAATCCTACTTGACCCCGTGATCAACAGGACTTCGAAAAACGAGCACTATTTGTCTCAAAATGAGCATTAAACAGGCAAAAAAACGGCGTAATGAAGAGAATCCGTTGGACGGCGACCTCTTGATAGTGGACGAGTCGTCGATGATAGACATTATCCTGATGAACTCGCTGTTGAAGGCCGTACCGCTCTCGATGCGTCTGATACTCGTCGGTGACATATGAATAAAGTATAACATACTGGCTGAAGTTCAATTCTATTGTTCTTTCACCTCACCAATTGCAATTATGGTCGCATTCAACTTCTCGATACTATTATCAATGTAATCCAACATCTGTACGAGTGTTGTAGCATCTGTCATCGTATTCTTAACGTATAAAGTATCCTTGTATTGGTCTTTACCAAAATCCCATGAATACGTAATAGAAACACCAAAGGAGTCCTGTTTTTCTGTTTTTCACAGCGTCATGGCGTGCTTTGTCGTTTTTTAACGATTGAAATGATACAAGATAACATTTTATTTTGTATCTTTGCAGTGATGAAAAAGCTTACACTAGCCAACAGGCTGAGTTTCATGATCATGGGGATACTGATCGTGATGTCAGCAATCATCTTGTCGATCATCTACGTGATTACAGAGGAGTCCATGTCGCGCGAGGCAGAATCGCGCTATGAGAGTATCGTCCTGCATTCCAACGAGAAGATACGTGGCGTCCTGTCGGATGTGTATGTGGCTGCCATAAACAATATCAATGTCATTGAGCGTGATATTAACAATCCTAACCAGCTGCAGAAGCATCTGGAGCGGATGGTGGCGGATAACAAGTATATGTCGAGCTGCCGACTGATATTCGAGCCAGACTTCTATTCTCAAAAGGGTCATAACTATGAAATCTATGCCTGGCGCGACTCGACGGGGATGGCCAGGGGCAGGCAGATGAACGAGAACCATCCGGACTACCTGGAACATGCGTGGTATAAGGCTGCGTTCGAAAACGATGAGGGTGACTGGACCCCGCCTTATTTCGACAGGGCGGCGTCACAACAGCTGACAACGACCTACATGACGCATATCCACGATGCACAGGGTCGCAAGGTGGGCATGCTGGGGGCTGACGTGTCGCTGGAATGGCTCAGGCAGAGACACCAGCGCATTGACAATGAAAACCATGAACAGTTTGAAAAGGGTTTCAAGGAGCAGTCGTACAGCTTTATCATTGATAACGACGGAACCTATCTGGTTCATCCCGACGAGAGCCGTGTGCTGAAAAGGAAACTGCAGGATGTAGTCGCCAAGACGCCTGAGCTGCAGGATAACGACATGGTACGCAGGATGTTGAACGAGGAGAGCGGCTTCGGGCGGCTAAGTAATGACGGCATTGACTCATGGGTTTTCTATTCGTTCGTGAAGTATGCCGAGTGGACGGTCGTCATGGTGGTGCCTGATGCTATCATATACCATAACGGAAACTTGTTGGCGCGCATCATTCTGATGGTGTTTTTGGTGGGTCTGGTGATTATCTTTATCCTCTGTCATCAGTTCCTGAAGAGTAATCTGATGCCTCTCAAGCGGTTTGTGACTGCTGTAGATCAGGTGGCTGAGGGGCATTTCGATACCCAGCTGCCACAGGTGAGAAGCCGCGAGGTGGACGCCTTGCGCACGGCCTTCAAGGGTATGCAGTTGTCACTGACCAAATATGTGGGTGAACTACAGGAGACTACTGCCAGGAAGGTGGCTATGGAGCAGGAGTTGAAGATTGCCAGCGACATACAGATGCGGATGCTGCCGAAGGCCTATCCGCCCTTCCCTGAGCGTACTGACATTGACATCTACGGCGAGGTGGTGACGGCTAAGGAGGTGGGTGGTGACCTGTTCGACTTCTTCATCCGCGACGAGAAGCTGTTCTTCAGTATCGGAGACGTGGCTGGAAAGGGTGTGCCCGCCTCACTGGTAATGGCGGTGGCACGCACGATGTTCCGGAGTGCGTCGATGTTGAACACCTCGCCGAAACTGATAGTGGAGTCCATCAACAGGTCGGTGTGCCAGAGTAATGACTCGTATATGTTCGTGACATTGCTGATGGGTGTGCTCGACCTGAGTACGGGAAGGTTGCTTTATGCTAACGCAGGTCATGAGCCGCCTGTGCTGGTGGGATCGAACACCCGATTCTTGCCCGTGGAGAACAATATCCCGCTGGGGCTCCGTCCCGAATGGGAGTACTCGGAACAGGAGGTAACCATCATCCCCGGAACGACATTATTCCTCTATACTGACGGATTTACCGAAGCGGAAACGGTGGATAAGAAACAATACGGGCGCGACAGAATGTTCAAGGAGGCCATCCGACTGGCTGCCAAGCGACTGGACTCGCGCACCTTCGTAAAGGACATCCGACAGACGGAGCGCCAGTTCGTGAACTATATACCGCAGATGGATGACATATCATTGTTGGCTATCAAATACAAAGGGAAGGTGGATCCTAAGATCTACTACAGGAGTATCCTGCTGAACAATGACGTGCAGGAGGTACCAGTGCTGACAGTGTTCATAAGTGGCATCTGCGACGATATGAATTTCGACAACCTGACGAAGTCACGGGTAAACCTGGCTATCGAGGAGGCAGTGGTGAATGTGATGAACTATGCCTACGCCCCAGGTGAACGCGGCAATATCCAGTTGGAGGTGACTGCCTACGACGATGTCGTCAGCTTTGTACTGAAGGACAAAGGTAAACCCTTTGACCCGACAGCGATGCCGGAAGTGGACGTGGATGAATATGTTACCACACGCTCCGTCGGTGGTTTGGGCATACACCTGATACGCAACTACATGGACAAGGTGGACTATCAGCGCACAAACGGACAAAACGTGCTGACGATGAAGAAGAATCTAAAAACAACAAATAATAATTAAGAATAATGGAAGCAACAATCAGAAAGGATGACGACCGCCATGTTACCTTGATTCTGGATGGGCGTTTGGACACCTCTGTGACAACACAGACGGAAAAGGAGGTAGAGCCTCTCTTCGACTACAAGGACTATGAAATTGTAATAGACTGTAGCAGGCTGGAGTATATCTCATCCAGCGGACTAAGACTGCTCATGGCTATTAACCAGCGTTGCTTTGCTAACCACTGCGACCTGTTTGTCAAAGGGTTGAGAGAAGAGGTGTACGACGTGTTCCAGACTACCGGATTCGTACATCTGTTCCAGTTTAAGTAGCAGCTTGGCAGCGTATAGCGACAAAGTAATTGGTGACCTCTCCTTCAGCGTTGTATAGCGGCTGACGGTAAGGGGCTGTGTCTATATCGCCGAGTTGCCGCATGGCTTCGTTCTCAATGATGAAGCGCCCATTATGGTCGTAGAACGAGATAGCAACGAAGGGGTTGCAGAGAATGGCATCGTACTTGTGAATGAGGTCGTGGGCAGCCTTGTTGTCCTCGACATCGTAGAAGCGTTCCAGATGGGACATCTCGTCTATCATCTTGCGGAGAACATTGGCATTGCGACGCATGCGGCGGTTATGCAGCATGAGCAGCAGCGTGAGCAGGAGGAAGATGACAGCGAGGATTTCGAGCAGGCCGGCGACAAAAAGACCTATGGGCTGCGCCTCGGGTATGGCACGCTCGGGATGGTTCCAGCGCTCCTTTAGGATGGAGATATAGCCGCTTTCCTTCAGCCGCGTAAACTCATTGTCGAGTGCCTCGACAAGTTGTCGGTCCTTGCCTATCATGCTAGTCTCAGTAACGGAACTGTCTCTGGCCATCGTGTAATCAATGACATTCTTCGAGACAAAACAGGTGGAATTCTGATAGTTCCTGTCATCAGCAAGGATGATATCTGCCTCGCCAGACTCGAAGGCACGGCGTGCTTCATCCTTATCCTTCATGACAATGCGGCAGGGCAGCCCCAATTCATTGGCGACGGCCTTGACGATGGATTCGCAATAGTTACTTTCGTCGAGAATGAACACGACGGGGCGCTGACGGGTGTATCTGTCGTTCAGTGTCTGTGCAGACATCTGGAGGACGGTGGTCAGCAGCAGTATCAGGAGGGAAATATATCGTTGTCTCATACGCAGAATACAAATATACCTATCAATTCTTTTTCATCATTATAGACGGCTTTCATCTGGAAATCGACAGTGCGGCTATCTATCGTCATGTTGCCACGGTAACCGTCGGCATCCTGCAGACGGGTGAAGGTGGTGTGGAAGAGGTCGTTGACGTGAACGTGCTTCTTCGCCATCTTGTCGATGTCGCAGGCAAGCAGTTCGCTGGCTTTTGAGTTGGCATTGAGCAGTATGCCGTCGCCGTTGAAAAAGATGTTGCCCGACTCGTCGTTATAGAATACCGAGAGGTAGCGCAACGAGCGCTCGGCATTGAGGCGCTTGAGGTGGTGTTCCTTGGTGATTTCGCGCTTGGCAGCGAAGATGACGGCGGGCTTTTTATGCCTGTTGCGGGCAAGGATGGTGAGGTCGATGACAAAGTCATGGAGCTCGCGGTCGCCACATTCTAAATCCCTGGCTCTCAGTTCGAGCGTTTCTTCCTCGTACTCGCGCCCTCTGTTGTCCTTCTGTTGCGTCACCAGTCGCTCGATGGCGGCACGGAGCCGTGTGGCGTCGTTTTTGTTGTAGCGCTTCATGAAGTCGTCGGGACTATAAGCGGCCGATGGCTGTCCGTTGTGGTTGTACCACACGAACTATTGCTTTCTGACGAGGTAGGCCCAGAAGCGTATCTTATCGCTTGCCACGATGCCGTTGATGTGTGTGCTCATCTCATGGATAGCAGCTGCGGTGCGTGCCCTCTTCTTCCGCTCGCGTATGTATAGAAAGAGGATTAGTGCGAGTATGAGCAGTGCGAGCCCGGCGACATACCACTCCCAAAGGGGGCGCCCGGGCACCTCGCGGTCGGGGTAGAGCCATTTCTGCTCGAGCGGCAACAGCTGTTCGGTAGCACTGAGTTCGGCGTATGCCTTGTCGATGAGGTCAAGCAGGTGCCGGTCCGGCGACAGGAACTTGGTCTCACCATGTGGCATATTCACGGGGGTGAGTGATAAGTTGTCCAGGTGATAGTGGTTGATGAGCCACTTCAGCGTGAGGGTGTTCCACACAATCTGTCCCTCGCCTTTGTCGTTGATTTCCTGGATGGCCTTAGCCATGTCTCGGCGCACAATGGCACGGTCGCCCCATCCGTAGTCAACCATCAAGTGGTGGCAGAGGCCGGAATCCTTGACGGTCACCATCTGATTCTTGAGGTCGCGGAACGACTTGACGGCTGTCTTCAGGCCTTTCGGGGTAGCAACGCTTTGTGTGAGCAGCGTGATAGTGGTACGGCCGTAATAGCCGTACTTCTTTTCATAGACATCGCCCAGGCCCAAAACCAGGTCTGCCTTGCCGTCCTTCAGGTCCTGAAGCACCTCCTGATGGTTCTTGAGACGGACGACGTAAGGGATGTCGAGCTTCTGCATCAACAGATGAATCAGGTCGATGCAATATCCTTCTGGTTCACCATCTTCATTCAGGTAAGAATAGGGCCAGATACTTTCAGAGTCCTCGAAGACCAAAGGCCTTTCCTCAGAATAAACTCCAATGCTGTCCGACTGGCTATATACGTTGGCGGTTAATAGTGTAAAGCTCAATATGATTATCCAATATCTATTCCTCATCATTGGCATTGTTCTATAATTTTGCGCAAAGTTATGTGTTTTTTTTGAGAAAACCAAACGATTTTTAATTTTTTTTTTGTAACTTTGCAACTTGTAAGAGTACCTGAAATTGTAAATTACTGGTAAAAAACAGACATTATGAGACGGAATATCAACTTTTTACTATTGGCTTTGTTGAGCCTGATATGCCTGAATACGGTGGCTCAGGAGAACATCCACATGATTAAGATGGAGTCGGAAATGTTGCGACTTATCAGCTCGCCCGACAAGGATGCTTTCATGCAAGTCACTGAGAAGCTGAAGGCTGAGTGCCAGAAGCAAGGCAACGAACGGCTGTTCTACAAAGCCTGGGGAAACCAATCGACCTACGAGGCTACTCACCAGAATTATATGCTGGCCGAGGAGATTGCCGACCAGATTGCCGCCTATGCGGAAGAGCAAAACAGCTACTGGGGAAACTACATCGCCCTGCATACCAAGGCCGTGAACGCCCTGCAGAAGCAGGACTATAAGACTGCTGAGGAGGGATTCAAGAAGGCTGTTGAATTCAGGCATAAGTACTTCCCTGGTGAGAGCGCAGGTGAAGACTTGCAGGAGCTGATGAAGATAGCCAACCACCGCAAGGACCAGAAGGCGGGACTGAAGTATGCACGACAGATTCTGGCAGAGCCCAATGTGTTACCTATACATAAAGGCAGGGCCTTGTTCCGGCTGAGCCAGTTTGCCTTCAATCAGAACAAAAAGGAACTCTACGACAGCATCTACAACGAGTTGCAGACTCTGAAGGCATCAGACGGTATCGGCACCATCGAGCCTGTGGTAGAGGTGAATTACCAGATTATCAAAGGCAACTATGACGAGGCACTGCGCCTTTGTGAGGAGCTGTCACCTGAAAGCCGTGCCGAGCGTATGGCGGTCATCTATCACCGTATGGGTAATAACGACAAGGCTTACGAATATATGGCGAAGTTCAAGAAGATTAACGACTCTATCGTGCTTGTCTCCCACGGCAATGTGGTGGCCAGCTGCTTCGTACAGATGAATAACGAGCGCATGAAGCTGGAGCAGAAGATGCTGGAGAACGAAAATGCCAGGTGGAAGCAGCTGTTCCTCTTTACCCTTGCGGCAGCTGTCGTCATCATTCTGGCTCTTGTCATCTGGCAGCACCATCGCCGCATCAAGTTTCTGGAGAAGGAAAATGAAAAACTTGAAATAGCCCGTCAGAGAGCAGAGCAGGCCTTCGACTTGAAGAACGAGTTCATCAGCCACATCACAGACGAGCTGCGTGCGCCTCTGAACCCGATTCAGGGTCTTTCGGACATACTTGGCATGAAGGACATGGAACTGCAGCCAGAAGAGCGCGAGGAACTGAGCCGTCACATCAAGAACAGTTCGAAGCACATCACCAAGATTATCGACGAGTTGGCAGAGCTGTCGCTCTACGAGAGTAAGAAGTCGCTGCCCATCAACTATACCATCTCGCCTAATCACCTCTGCCGTCACATGGTCGATACCATACGACCCCGTTGTAAGGAGGGCGTGAGGGCTTTCTTTGAGTCGGAGCTGCCTGACGACCTTGCAGTAGCGACGAATCTTGAGGCGATAGAGGCACTGCTGCGACATCTGCTGGATAATGCTGTGAAGTTTACGGATCAGGGTGTCATCACAGTGGCTTGCTCAGAATATGGCGACATGGTGCGTATCAGTGTGACGGATACTGGCCGGGGCGTACCGCCTGAGCAAACAGAGCACGTCTTCGACACCTTCCGTGAGTTAGGCGACAACGTCAAGCTCAGAGGACTGGGACTCGCCATCTGCAAAGCCATCGTCAAGCTCCTTGGCGGCGAGATTTGGCTCGACACCGACTACCACGAAGGTACACGCTTCGTCTTCAGCATTCCAAAAGGAGGAGAAGTGACAAAGTAACGACAGCCAACAATACAATACTTTAAGGGAATTCGGACTAAAAAAAACACCTAAATCCACGTCAAATTGCATGGCGTGGATTTGCTTTTTAGGATGTTGTCGCTCGGAATAGCCCTAAATAAAGGTATTCCGAAGAATCGGTCATTTTGGTCACTCGGTCATTTCCGGGCGTTTGCGCTATGCGAGAGCTTACTCCGTCTCGGAAAAACTCAAAAATTTGGTTTTTCGCTCGACTTTCCGTAACCTTCTCCGTCGCTCGAGTTTTCGAGCATAAAAAACCCCCACGAATCTCACGACGGGTGGGGGTAAATCTATTCATATAAACCATTATATTATGAAATAATGGATGGTTTTTCATGCTCCGCTGAGCAATGAATGTGTACTCAACCTCAGAGAACGAGGATGTTTTTTATGTTGTCATTCAGCACCTGATGCGTCATCGATAGGATCACCATATCCCATAGGTGACGCTGTCAGCAACTGCTTTGTCTTTATCTTTACAATCACCATTTTTGGAGCAAAATATTCTTTCTTCATAATTTGTGTCCTCCTATACCTTATTTAATTACTACCTTCTTGCCATTCACAATATAGAGACCCTTCGTAGGCTGAGCCACGCGCTGACCATTCAGGTTGTAGAACTCACCATTAACATTGAACTCTTCACCCTTAACCATATCAATGCTTGTCGTATCGTCGCCACCGAAGCTAAAGTTCAGAACAGGAGCAGGAGAAGGAATGTCACTTGCCAACAGATAAGCCTTGCCTGCAGGTACAGTGCTAGCTGCAGTTACCAAGTGGAACAAACCACCCTGCAGGATATAAGCCGCGTTTGCATCAATTGCAGTTGCAGTCACAGCTGCCTGCAACTTGTTGGTACCAACAGCAGCAGCATCAGCCTTTACAGGAATAGTGTATGTTTCACCTGCTGTGCCCTTCAGAATAACACCTGTTGAAGCAGGAGCCTCGTCAATAGCACTCAACGATACAGTACTAGCCGTAATAGAAGGAACTATGTATGCCTCCAATCCTGCAGGTTCCGCATTTGCGAAGTCAAGACCGAAGCCTTTTGCTATTGTGGAATAACCACTGCCAGCAATGGTAACAGGAACTGAAATTGCTGTTACTTCATTAGTTCCCTTGATACCAGTTACAGAGAAATATGATGTTACATTACCTTTGAAAAGAATTTGATAACCAACATTTGAAGGATTATTCTGAAGTCCCCAATTTGTTCTGATAGAGCTTGGAGAAGAGGGAAGTTCTACAGGAATACAATCGCCTACAACAGGAGATGAACTGAAAGCGTCTGCTACTGCAAGATTAGAGTTACCAGTAAAACCTGATGTCCGAGGATTCGATGAACTTCCAACAAATTCACCTACAATAAATCCTCTTACATAAACATTATTGCCTGTAGCAGTTCCATTAATAACCTCTGCTACTGAATACGGATTTGAGATTGTTCCTTTTTTCGTTGGATCTTGAACTGTGATGGCAACCGTTGCCGATGCTTGTTTGTAGTTGGCGGTAGCAACAGAGGAAATTGTAATTGTTGCCGTTCCGTCTGCTACGGCTGTAATGGTATAGGTCTTGCCCGATTTTAAAGCTACGGTAGCAATGTCTGTATGGTCAGACACGGCAGAAATGGCTCCGTCCGTATTCGTTGTTACTTTCACATCCACTGTGTTATTTGTTCCCATAACTAAAGTTGCCTCTGTTATATCAAGTGTGAAGGTGGGTGCAGGGGCACTACTCTCCACGACAAAATTCTTGACGAACCAAGACCCCGCCTTCGTAGAATTACCTAAATACTTAAAACCGAACTGTACATTCTTGCCTGTATAAGATGATAGATTATTGGTGTTTGTTACGAATTCAGATCTTGAACTCCCTGATTGATATACTGGATATGTTGTGATGGTCAGTTGTTCCCAATTACCGCCATACTCACGAATCCAAAGTGTACACTCATTCTTCATGTCAGCTTCACTGTTGAAGTATTGGTCTGCATGTTCAAACGACACTTCAGAATCTATAGACAGATTAATGTAGGGAGAAACTATCCAACTCTCACCAGCATTGTTTGTCGAACTAATATATGCAGATGCCTTCATACAGTTTGATGCAAACTTCCAAAAACCTGTAACATTTTCATCCTCAATAATGGAGAAAGTTCCTATGTTGCTTGCAAAAGTTTCGCTAAATGGTAAGGCTTTGGGAGCCATAACAGTAACAGCACATGCAGCGTATCCGCTCTGATAGGTGGCGTTTTCCTCTGTTGTGGCAACTAAAGATGTGCTTCCTTCTGCTACGGCTGTCAATTCGCCTGTAGAAGAATTGTAAGTTGCTACAGCTTCGTCAATATTAAATGATGCATCAGCTGTCGTATTCTTCGAGAACGTAACTGTTGCCGTACTTTCAGTTAACAACGTTACAGATGTTGGATCAAAAGCAAGACCCGCAGGAGTCTTGGAAGATGGCGTATAAGTAACAGTAATTGATTGAATATAAGCTGCTCTTGCACCAGTAGCAGAATTGTCTATTGTTACAACAATAGCACCTGAAGCAGAACCGCTAAATGTGACATTGCCACCTGTATTGCTTGACCATGACGGGGTTGATTGATTTTGGGTGCCAAAATTATTGCCGCCTACTGTACAGTTTACCTTTGCTTTTGCTTGATATGAAGCGCAATTAACGACAACACTTGTAATAGTTCCTGTTATTCCTGAAGTGGAGAATGTTGCAGATGTGATGGCTGCACCATTTGCTCCCATCTGCCAATATTTACTACCAGAAGTTCCCGACATGCCGGAAGAGGTCCATGTACCTGCGATTTCCACATTCCATGTTTCTGAAGCGTTTCCACTAATTGTTGTTGTTTTAGTGTCCCCTGCTCCTAGTGGTGCTGATGTAGATGATGCCAAAGTAAAGCCTGCTGTATCTGCCCACACGCTCGAACTGCCTGCTATCAGGGCGAATAGCAGAAGCATTGTTTTAAGTAAAAGTTTCTGTTTCATAATGACAATTGTTTAAGTTAATTATTATTGTAACTATTAAATTTATTACCTTTTTACTTTGGATGGTGGTTGCCCAGAGTAATGCCCTCACGGGTTGCCTGGGGTAATGTCCTCGTGCGTACATTATATGACACACAAAAAGACGCAGAATCGTCGCTCGTTCCACATCTCTTCTTAGAGGCTCTGGTAAACCTATGAACAAAGATACAGTGATACAACAACCCCACGCCATAACGTAGGAGGAGCCACCGTGTCCATCTTGTGTTCATTTTGAAATTTACCAGATTTCTAAGAACAAGACGAAGCACTTGCTTCTCTTCTTTTCCACCAAAGGGGCTATGAGGCCTCTGCTTCTTGCCGCCTACCGTCCTCTTAACAAGGGCGCAAGGCGTACAAACCCATCGTTGACACGTGTGCGGTTAAGTGAGCAAAGACAGAGCTCGTTCTAGTCTTTCGAGCGTGAGCACACTCGCTGCCGAACACTAATCGGCAGCAAAGTTAAACATTATTTTGGTAATAACCAAACAAATGAGAAGTTATTTGCATTCGAAAGACCAAAGATTTAGAGCCCCTGATAAGGGGCGGCTATAATGCAGGGGTTAAAAAAAGAGAAAAATCCTTTGGTTCTTTGCTCACTTATTCGTTCTCGTCGAAGTGGAATCCGGCGATGCTGTCGATGACGATTCACAAGAAATCCACGTCATAATTGGCGTGGATTTTTGTTTTAATTTGCTTGAAATCGGCTGACTAACATCAGTCGTTGTTTTGTTCTTTGGCGGCTTTTTTGGCGGCTTTGGCGGCGGCTTTCTCGGCTTTGCGCTGGGCTTTGGCTTCTGCCTTGGCCTGTTTTTCGGCAGCTTTGGCGGCGTCTTTGGCGGCTTTGGCCTCGGCCTTGGCGGCTTTTTCTGCGGCTTTCTGCTGTTGCTTCTCTGCTTTGCGCAGCTGTTTTTCGGCATCAAGGGCGGCACGGTCCTCACGCTTCTGGGCCTTGCGGGCTTCCTTGTCGGCACGCTTCTGCGCCTTGCGGGCTTCCTTCTCAGCCTTCAGCTGGGCTTTCTCCTCGTCGGTGAGGTCGCTCTTGCCGAAGAGGTGGAGCTTCATCTTGGGCTTGATCTTCGTCTTCTGCATCTCGTTGGTATTGGTGAACGAGAAGGTGCAGCTGAGGTCCATCCACTTGCCGGGGGCGTCGAGGTTGCCCTCGGCGACGGCGCCATTGCTGACGATATTGACGGTGAGGTCACGCGTGCGAACAAATTTATAGGATGCGCGCGAGACGTGCGCATGGACTTCGCCGATGGGCAGCTTGCCGCCGAGACGCTTACGCATGATGGCGGTACGGGGCTTCGAGATGTCGATCTTGAAGGTTGCGGAGGCGGCGACGGGGCCGATGTCCTTCATATCCATGACGCGCCCAATCTCGAGAGAGTCGGTGGAAGCACGGCCAGAGAGGTATTTGTTGTTCTCGTCAAGGGCGAAATAGAAGTTGAGTGCGCCGGCGGCAGTGGACAGACGGCCCTGGAACTCCTCCTTCTTATAGAGCACATTGAAGGAACCGGTGTAGTGGATTGTGCCGAGGGCGTGGAGCTGCTTCATCATGAGGCGCTTGACGGGGAACTGCTTGATGATGCGTTCCTTGCTGCCGCCCTTGGCTTCCATGTGGTCGACATCGAAATGGACGCGCAGCTGCGTCTTGTTCTTCAGACCGCTGATGGTGCCGCGGGCAGCGACCTGCAGCTGCTTGTCGGCGGTGTTGACGCGGACATTGTCGAAGCGCAGCGTGGCGGAATCGCCACTGAAGCGCAAGCTGAGGAGGAGGGGCTCGGTGAAGTCCTTGAGCACGGGTGCGAAAGGTCGCGAGATGTCCTTGAGGATGGCGCGGCCATGGATGAACGACGTGCGGAAGGTGAAGGGGCGTCCCTGTTTCTTGTTGGGCAGCTGGAGGAGTGCCTTGTCGAAGCGCAGCGTGGTGTTGATCTGCTGGACGAAGAAGTCGCGCAGGTGGAGGCCTTCCTTGTTGAGGAAGAAGTTGGTATGGAGGTCGCGGACGTCGACACCCATGATGGTGTCGCGCACGGTACACTCGGCGAGGCGGCCGAAGATGGAGTCGGGCTTGGTAAAGTCGACGTTAAGCTTCATGTCGGCATAGGCGTTGACATGCTCGGCATCGAAGAAGCCGCGCTTGGGCTTGCCGGCATTCTTGCGCGGGTGGTGGTTGTTGTTGGTGAAATGGACGCCGCGGATGTCGGCGAACACTTCGCCTTCACGCTCACTACGCAGGGCGATGGTGGAGATAGTGGCGGCGTGGCTGACCTGCCAGCCTTTCTTGTTGGTGCGGTCCCAGTGGGCGGCGACGCGCTCGATGTTGACACCGAGCTTGTTGTTCTTGCCTTCCTTGAATGCGAGGGCGCCGAGGGAGAAGCGGTATTGGTTGAACTGCACGTCGATGTCCTCGGCGGTGAGCCGCGACATGGAGAGGGCAATCTTCTGCTTCTTCTTCTTCAGCTCCTTGCGGACGGCCTTCTGGTCGGGGTTGTGGTCGCGCTTGAAGGCGTCGAGGATGAACTTGTAGTTCGGCACGGAGTCGATGGAGTCGTGGCGGATGTGGTGGATCTCGGCATGGATGCCCTTGAGGCGTGCCTCTTCGATACGTACGACGCCGTCGATGAGGAGCGGCATGAGGTCGGCCTTGACCTTGAGGAGGTTGGCACGGAGCATGGGTCGCTGCTGGCGGTCCTCGACGTAGAGTCCGTAGAGTTCGGCATTGAGCGTGACGAGGTTGATGCTGACGCTGTCGATGTCGACGCGCGTCTGTAGCTTGTCCTGCAGCATGGTCTTGGCACGACGGACGAGCTCGTTTTGGACGGAGTTGGAGTTGACGAGGCAGAATCCTGTAACGAGCAGGATGACTACCAGTACGACGAGCGCCAGGACGGCGCGGAGTAACCACTTAAACACGGACTTCATCATAAACGGATTTAGGAATTTAGGGATTTAGTAATTTTTGGACGAACACGAATTTCACGAATGACACGAATAGTTTTAGGAACACGAATTGCACGAATCTCACGAATGTTTATTTAAGCATTTGGGTGATTTTGTCTTCGAGCTGTTGGGCGGAGAGGTTGCGGGCCTGGATGACACCGCTGGCATTGAGAATGATGTTGCCGGGGACATCGCAGATGCCCAGGCGTGTGAGCAAGGGCGTCTGCCACATACGACCGTCGCAGACGGTCTTCCACGGCAGCGAGTCGCGCTCGATAGTCTGGCGGCACTTCTTGGCGTCGGCATCGAGACAGATACTGACGACGGAGAGACGGTCGCCCTCCTTTTTCTTCAAAGTCTGCAGGCGGCGCTGGATGTCGGTGCTGGAATAGTTCCAGGATGCCCAGACGGTGATGACGTTGACCTTCGCCTTGAGGTCGGCGAGGGACACGCTGCGGCCCTTGACGTCGCGCTCGGAGAAGTCGGCGAGGCGGCCGTTGACCTGAGCGTGGCGCATGCCGTCAAGCTGCTGTTTCCACGTGGCGAGCTGTTCGTCGTCGGGGTTCTCCTTCTGGAGGAGGGAGGCGAGGACGTAGGCCTGTTCGAGATTGGCCTGCGGTTCGGTGAGGAAGTAGCGCTGGAGGAGATAACGGCTGACGCGCGAGCGGGGGTGTTTGTCGATGAATGTGCCTACAGCCTTGGGGACGTCGGGGGGCATGAGTTCGTTGAGTTGCATGCGCAGCTCCGTCATCTCGTCGTTGTCGTCGGTGCCCTTGATGATCATCTCCTTCATGTGGGAGGCGTTACCCTTGATGTCAACCTCTTCGCCGGGTTCGGCAAAGACGGGCTGTTCGGAGAAGTTGGGGAAGACGACGACGAAGGTGGCGGGGTGGCGCAGCTCGGTCTCGTAGGAGAAGCGTCCGTCGCGTACGGGTATGGTGTCGATGCCGCTGATGGCTCCGTCGGGGCTGTAGATGAGGAATTCGGCCTGATTGACGTTACGCAGTCGGCCGGTAAGCCGGAACTTGTTGCTGTCGACCCCGCAGGACGACAGCAACAAGACGGCGGAGAAGAACACGAAGGTTCTTTTTAGGACCACGGATTTATGTCCGAACACGAATCGCACGAATCTCACGAATTATTTAAGACCACGGATGGAACGGATTATTTGCTCACGTTGCGGAGTTCGAGGTCGTTATCGGAGTAGGTGGCAATCTTGCCATCCTTTTCGACGGCCTGGCGCAGGAAGAAGCCTGCCATGCCCTCGTTACCCTGACGGGCGCAGACGATGGACTGGAGGTAGTCGGTGAATGCGTCGGCGGGCTTCACGGCACGGAGGGTCTGAGCGGCCGAGGCATAGTCCTTGGTGAGAATCTGAGCGAGACCGGCGCTGTTGGAAACGACGTTCTTGAGGTCCTGAGCGGCCAGTGCGTAGTTGCCCTGTGCAAGGTGGAGGTTACCCAGTGCCTCGGCGAGGTTGTTGGCTCCGGAAGCCTTGCTGATATAGTTTTCAGCGGCCTGGAGGTCACCCTGCTTGAGTGCGAGCATGCCGAGGTTGGCAAAGACCTCAGGACAGTTGGGGTTGACGGCCTGGGCCTTGTCGAGCCACTGGCGTGCCTCGGCGAAGTCACCCTGCTGCCATGCCAGTGTGGCAAGGTTGTTGTATGCGCGTACGTCCTGTGGATACTGACTGACGGCCTGCTGGAAGATAGTCTTCTTCTCGGCGGCATCGTCGGTGAGCGTGGCGGCATAGAGCATCTCCTCGACGCTGAGCTGTGAGGCATCGTCCTTGAACTGCTGCTGGATCTGCTGGTCGTCGCGACCGATGGTCTCGTAGTTGATGGTGAGGCGTGCACGGCGCAGTTCGGGGAGGATGCCGTCGGCGAGCTCGCGGAAACC